>CAZDTF010000124.1:0-3583 GCA_964508325.1 uncultured Nitrosopumilaceae archaeon
GGTTTTTATGAATAAACAATATTTTTTAATTTATAGTTATCTGGTTTCCGGTCTGATGATTTTATTTTCACTGCAAAACTCCCAAAAATTATTATAGTATTGCTAACAGCGTGATCATTCCCATTTTTGGCAGATGGATCTTTTATAGAATATAACTGAATAAGAATTTGATTAGATTTGTTTCCACAAGAGCAGGACTTGACTATTTTTGAATCAGAACCTGGTTCACATCTCTACCAAGAACGGGTGTGCCTTGAAAAGATACAGAATATGTTTTTAAAATTTGGATTGACTCCAAATCAAGCTAAGGTTTACATTTACTTGGCTAAAGTAGGGGCTAAACCTGCCTCTGAAATTATCAAAGCTTTGCAGCTTCCTAGGACGGAAGCCTACTTTATTCTCAGTAAATTACAAAGTCGTGGAATAGTTAATGGAACTCTCAGCTCTCCAATGATATATGCTACTTTGCCTCTTGAGCAAACAATTTTGTCAATGATCAATGCAGAAAAAGAAAAAATTAACATGTTAGCAAATCAAGCAGAAGAAATTCTTGGTTTGTGGAAACAAATTCCTACTTCTGCTCTTGAGACCAATAAGATTGTTAGTGAAAAAATGCAAACACTCCATGGGCAACCACAGATATTTAGCAAGCTTTTGAACATGATCACCTCTGCCAGAAAAGAAATTCTAGTTTTGGGCTCAGTAAAGGATCACTCAAAATTCTATCACTCAGAAATACTAGGTAAACTAGCAAATTCCGTCCTAGATGTGAAAATAATAATTTCTCCTGCCAAAACTATTCCTTCTTTTGCAAAAGCTATAGACAAGAAAAAAATAAGGCTATTGCAAGAAAGTCCCAAAGACAACCAATGCTTTGTGATAAAAGACCGAGAGGAGGTTCTCATGTTTTTGAGAAATACAACATATCCTTCAGGTGACACATTTGCAATATGGTCAGATTCCAAGGCACTTGTGGATTCTATTCATAGTCTATTTGATTATTCATGGAATGACGTGGAGGCTGTCAGTTGAAACAAAGTTTACTAGAGTTCTGCAATCATACTAGTCTACAACCTAGGAGAGTTTCAAAGTGTTAGATGAAAAAGCAATATTACCAAACAAAAAGGCCCTATTTGCCATGGCAGTAGAGGATGCGCTAAACGAAGCAGGTCAGCCGTGGAACAAGATTGTTACAAACGAGTTACTTAGGGAGTACAAGTGTTCTATATCAGATTGCCTTGAACATCCAGAATATTTGAAAGATGTGTTGAATCAGATATTTGGTTATGCAAGTATTGTTGTAGTAGCCAAGATCAAGAAAAACTTGGGCGAGTTTGGCCAGGAAAGATCTGTAGGCGAATTCCTCAAGGTATTGGCAAAGTAGAATGCAAACAAATCGTGTTGGGCTAAAGAGTAACAGGTTTCTCTTATTTTGCTTACTTGCCGTAGGCTTTGTTGTGGTAGTTTCAAACCTTGCTGGTAGCCAGGTGGCAACCGTAACAACAGACCTCCTTTATGTACCAGTATCTGGAGGGCTTTTGGTCCTGTCCATAATTATTGCAGTTAAATTTAGAGGCAGCGGTGAGACTGGAAAAGCATATCTTTTGTTTGTGACCTTTGTCTCGTTCTGGTTTGCAGGAGAGGTTGTATGGTTGAGGGCGGAACTTGTTTCCCATCTTGTGCCATTTCCTGAGGAAATAGACTGGCTGTATCTTGCGGGCTATCCATTTCTGTTAGCATTCATGATTTACTACCTAAAGCCATTCCGTAAAGCCTTCTCCAAAAAAATGATTTTGAATGCATCTCTTACGACCACGATTTTCTTGGTGCCAACTTTATACACAATGTACTCGTACAATCCCGCAGCAAGTTTACAGGAGATAGTCTGGGCAGCGCTCTATCCATTATCTGATGCCATGGTTTTGTTTCCAGCAGTATTGGGTGTGACCTTATTCCTAAAAGGTAAAGTGAATTTGTTATGGTCACTTTGCTGCATTGCAATCATACTCAATATAATATCCGATTCAGGATTTTTATTCTTAGATACTGATAATTCTGTTCACAGTGGAAATCCTATCAATATCTTGTATCTGTGGGCCTATATCCTGTTTGCATTTGGAATCTACAGCCATGTCAAGTTGTTCAACCCGCCAAAAAAGAAATCGTTTGGTAAAGTTGATGATCTTAAATAAAATTCTATTATCTGTACTATTTTTTTATTGACGAATCAACTTGAACTTGACATGATGTAAAACTACTAGAATATCTAGCTATAGCATCAAAGTTTGTTGTTGTATGTGCGCCAACATCTGAAATTGCACCATTTCCTGTAACCAAGATATGACCTGTACTATCAAGCAATGTCATTTTTATGAAAATCACTTTATACGAATCATTTCCACTTGTATACTGGCCTGTCATGAATGCATATTCTGTTCCCCTGCTGCAATGTACATTGCTAAAACCTTGCGTAAGATCTTTTTTTGTGGTGTCAGTAGCTACAATTTTAGTGGAAGTGGTTTGTATGAAATTCTTTACCACAGGGCCATTTGTAGCATCTGCCATACCTATGCCAAAGATATTCCCTATGTCCGTTCCTATGCTAAATGTATTGGTATCATTATTTTTGATAGTGCCAATGTGTCTCATGGAAAACACAAATTTGGAGAGATGCTGAGATTGTATTGTTACTTGACATTGAGTTGGACTAATTGAGGTAGAGGATATTTCGCCAAGACCGTTACTAGTCCATGAACCTAGACTAAGTGTATATGCGTCAATCATTGGACACCCCACAGAATCATTTTGTATAAATACAGAATTTGTTTTGTTTACTACAAGCGTTAGTGTAGGTGGTTTGGCATGGTTTTGTGGATTTCCCCAGTTAAAGCCAACACCTGTTTGTTCAAATGGATACTGTATGCTAAGGAAAAGAATAGGAGTGCCCGATATGTCGCTAGCGTTAATTGAAGAAGGAATTTTGTTGTCAATTTCTGCAACCAGCCATTCATCTGGAGCAGTTCCACTAGTAGAGTTGGCTGTAGGAGAGGATTGC
The DNA here is from genome assembly GCA_964508325.1 of uncultured Nitrosopumilaceae archaeon. GTDB lineage: Archaea > Thermoproteota > Nitrososphaeria > Nitrososphaerales > Nitrosopumilaceae > TA-20. Next base: position 3,056 of record CAZDTF010000124.1, read on the forward strand.
ACATCTATTTCCTTTAGTCCACCAAAGCTTGGGACCAAGGAATCTGCAACTGGGATTACCATTTCTTGACCAGTAATTATATTTGCTAGTGGAGGTGTAGCTACAAATTGGCCGGATGTTTCGTTGACCGTTGTAACCGCAGTAGGTATTACTGCTACAACTGAGGTAGAATTAGGGAGGGTGTAGTTTGGCATATCAATGGTATTAACTATAGTCATTCCATCCGTTAACGGTGAAAATGAGGTATTCAACAATACCGATGATTGTGAGATTATTGCTGTATTGACAGCAGTAACGTTTGATTTTCCTGCAATGATAATTGAAGGTAACTGATTTACGTTGTTAATTGAACTTGCGAGAATACCAACTATCCTTGCTGAAAATGATTTCTCCCAGGTATCCAAGGCTGATAGACTAAGTTGTGGTGCTGGAACCGCAGTAGGAAGAAGTTGGGAGACGTCAGTCGAATTTAGAATATCTTGGAGTGATGAAAGTGTCGTGTTTTGTATGAAATTGGGTAGTGTTGCG
>CAZDTF010000124.1:3683-4224 GCA_964508325.1 uncultured Nitrosopumilaceae archaeon
TTTGTTAGTGTTTGAGTTAATCCTGTTACTGTAGATAGTGTATTGGGTAGTGTTGCGTTTGTTAGTGTTTGAGTTAATCCTGTTACTGTAGATAGTGTATTGGGTAGTGTTGTGGATGATAATGTGGTAATTGACTGAGTTAGTGTTGTAGATGGTATTATTAGATTTGAAAATGTTATGTAGGATGTAGTCGCAGATGTAGATTGTGTTATTATTGGATCCAATATTGAAGGTAACGCTATTGATGGAATTACAGATGGTATTGTAGAAGGCGTCATTGAATTAGATAAAATTGGATCTAGAATTGTTAGAGTCGGAGTCATTTGTGTTAAAGATGTCAATGTTTGAACTGGAGTTGTTGAGATAAGTGTTGAAAGTAATGTTGTATTTGTTAATGTTGCCAGAGTAGAGACTGTAGATGTTGAACTTGATGATGTTGTTATTAGCTCTGAAGTTATTATTTTTGTAATATCAGGAGTTATCGATGTTGTTACATTTGATAGAGCCGTAGATAGAGCAGCTGTAATGGGAGCTGTAATTG
>CAZDTF010000125.1:0-4219 GCA_964508325.1 uncultured Nitrosopumilaceae archaeon
AAGTGGATATATTTTATTTAAAAAAATTTTTGTAATTAAAAATATAAAAAATTTATTCGTGTACCCTTCATGGCTTCATAAAAAACTTCGATATCAAGAGGGGTTATTAAATTGGAAAGTAGATATGTTTAACATATATCACGTTACAGACACTTCGACATTCATACAAGCAAATAATTTCTATGAAGTTCCAAATGGACTTGCAACTTATTATGTAGAGGCAAAGCCTCCAGGATTTGATAAAACATCATTCATAGGACTCCTCTCACTTGAGTTACGAGGTTCACAGGGAAGAAACCTTGCAGGTTTTATGACTGTTCAAAATGACATTCCCAACTTGGGTAAGATGCAGTTTTATCAAGTTCCATTAGATTCTAAGACAAAGCTTCTTGGTCCATCAGCAGTAAGCGAGGCACTTTCTAGGGATCCTGATTTTGCTAAATTGCAAACATTGCTTCGAAATCCACGAGTTGGAGATAATATTCTTTACAGAATAAGTAATGATGATGTTTACTTTATTCCAGTATATACTGCGGGTTCTGGTGGAGTTGTAACGCAACTTGGAACAATTGCTGCGGTAGGTGCCGCATTTGATGGAGAATATCACGTAGGACTAGGAAATACACCCCAGCAGGCCTTTGCTGCATATCTCGCTAAACTCAGTGGTGTTACTCCGTCTAATGTTACAAGTGCCTTGCAGCTAGATCAAGCAAGTAGGATTTCTACGCTAAAATCCATATTAGAAGCGGATAACTTGAAAATTGTTAGTCCCATATCTATTCAATTACCGCTTTCATTTGAAGAGGGCAAGACTTCTTTCTCACAGCAATCTGATCTGGAAAATACAAAGATGTTGATCTCCACTTTCTTGAAGAACTTTGTACAACCAAGAAGTGACAGAATAATCTTCTGGGAAGAAAATAGCACAGTAAAGTTAGGTACAATTGTTATTGTAGATAATGTACCAGAATTACATTATATCTCAATTGGAGTAGGCTAATTGCTTCTAGTGGTAGATAATGGCTCTTCCTACACCAAGTCACTTTTGGATTTTTTATACAATAAAAAATTTTTCTTTAATGCTATTTCATTTGATAAAGTGATTTTTTCAGATCTTCACAAATATTCATCGATAATTCTATCTGGAAGGACAACAAATATTGCTTCTATGAATGTTGTCAACTCTAAAATAATAAAGCATGCTGTTTTGGAAAAAAAACCTCTTCTAGGAATTTGTTATGGCGCAGAAATCCTGGCACTTACACTTGGAGGAACAATTAAGAAAATGGACAATTTACACAATGGAATCCAAGAAATTTATGTCATAAAATCAAATCCGATTTGTGGGAATAAAATTAGAGTTTTTGAGAGTCATTCTTATTTGGTTTCAAAACTTGACAGCTGTTTTGAACAAATTGCAAAATCAGAATATTGTAAATTTGAAATATTTCAATATGGAGATCATAAAATCTTTGGAACCCAATTTCATCCAGAAATGAGTGATGATGGAAAACTTCTCTTAGAAAAATTCATTTCTATTCAATAGTTTTAATATTGTAAATTCATGATTATTAGTAATGGAATCCAATCACATTCTTTCGTTGCCAATCGTAAAAGATGAGAACATTTGTTTACCTCTTGTAATTTCAGCCGTATCCAAATATTGGGGAATGGATCTTCCATTTTCCGAAGCTAGAGATATTGCAAAAAAATACCCAAATGTAAAAGGGAGTATAATGATTGAGGGAATTGAACTTGCGGAACGGCACGGCCTTGGTTGTTTAATAACAAATTCTACCACCAAAGAACTAAAAAAATTAATTGACATGGGAATTCCGCCTATAGTCATTCTTCCTGGAATACGAGATACTGTGCAGCATGCATCACTTATTTTAGGATATGATGATATCGAAAAAACAATTTTGCATTACTTTCCGGAGCCTGATAAGGTTGGTGCAATCCCAGAAAAAAAATTTGATGAACAATGGTCAGAAGATGATAGACTATTGCTCATTATAATTCCACCAGACATACTTTCTGAAGTAAATTTAGAAAATAAAACAAAAGAAAAATCAAACAGACTATGTTTTAATGCTGAAAAATTACGCCTACAGGGAAAATTACCAGAAGCCATAATTATACTACAAAGAGCAATTGAAACAAACCAGTCTAACTCTACTGCACTTTGTTTGCTTGGCGGAATACTAAATGATCAAAATTTTCCAGAGGCTGTACAATATTATCAAAAAAGTATCAAGTTAAACCCGAGATGTTATCTTGCCTATCGAGGACTAGGAAATTTTTATTTAAAATCAAAAGATTATTCAAATGCAGAAAAGTACTACACAAAAGCAATTGAAATAAACCAAAATAGATTTGGCCCAATTTATAAAAATCGTGGCTTGACTAGACTAGAGCAGAACAACAAAAGTGAGGCCAAGAAGGATTTTGAAAAATACTTGCAACAGATGCCAAATGCCACAGATAGATCTAGCATTATTGAAGCTATGAAAGAACTATGACCTTTTAGAAAGGTTTTACAATACTTAAATAAAATAATTACATGGACTGTATTTTTTGTAATATTGTGGACGGAAAGATCCCATCTAGAAAAATAACTGAGACAAAAAAATCATTAGCATTTTTAGATGCATTCCCGCTAACAAAAGGGCATACACTAGTTATTCCAAAAAAGCACTACGTCAAAATTCAAGAGTTGAATAAAGAGGAAAATGCAGATCTATTTGAAATTGTAAGGATTTTAACAGAAAAAATTGAGCGTCTAGCACCATCTTCACTTGTAGCTATTCATAATGGTAAAGAAAGTGGGCAGGAGATACCTCACGTTCACGTACATATCATTCCGCGTAGTACTAATGATTCTGTAGGACCAGTCCATACTATGTTTAGTCGCAAACCCAATCTTACAAATGATGAATTCAACCAAATAGCCGAAAAACTCAAGAAATAAAAATCAAGTTCCCTAATTTATTAATAAATATTGTAAATGTGTGATTTAAAACTTTAAATTTTACTTTGAATCACAAAAAACATAGTATACTTATCACAAAATAACATTGCAATTGCAACAATTCAGGGGCGATCATATTTCAAATTTGTAAAGACACTTCAATTTTTACGAATGAATTATGACTCTATACTACCTGATGAAATAGATAATACAGAAAAAAGACTCATTCTTACGACGTTACAAGAGGCATCAAAAATTGCAAGTAATTTTGTTCTATGTGAAGAAGAATTTGATGCAGACCCAACTGTAGTAAAAGGACTAATAACACAAAAACTTGAATCTGGCTTGCATGAAAGCACATTGGTTATAGGAATTGACCCAGGTAATAGAATTGGGCTTTCTATTTTTTACTATCAAAAAGAAATTGAAAGTTCAACTTACACATCACTTGATGAATTAATATCACATATAGTTAGAATCTTAGCAGGATTAAAGGCTGACAGGAAGATAATCAAAATAGGAAATGGAAATATGAAAATAGCTCGTCAGATAACCGACAGACTAAATCTTAGTTTTTGTTCACATTTTGAATTGGAATTTGTAGACGAGCGAAAGACATCATTAAAAATAAAAAATCACAACAAAAGAGGAGAGCGGGATAAAATATCTGCAAGATATATTACACAAAGAGACGGATATAGACACTTAATTTTACCACTATCAAGAACTGGCTAATATGTAAAAATTAGAAAATATATAAAAAATGTTTATATGATAGTTCTAAAAAAATAGAGAAAAAATTAAAATTCTTACAATTTCAAAAAACATACATATTTATATTGGTTTTTCAGTTTTTTCGTGAAAACTCTGGAATTGATCAAAGGAGAACAATATAAATTTTATATAAATAATGGCTATTTTACATAGAAAATTCCGATCCATGCTTAAATACTTACTATTACTATATGAATTTAAGGAATAGTGACTGAAGAAAATGACATGTAAAGGAATATGCACAAGATACAAGGCGCAAAAGCCAGTAGGTACGGGTCGTTATGCATCAGGACAGAAAAGGTGCCAGATTTGTGAAATTTTCATAAAATGGGAAGGACTCTGGTGTCCATGCTGCGGATACAGACTTAGAACAAAACCTCGAAACCTAAAATACAAGGCAAAATTGCGTGCTAGAGTCGAAGCTGATTCTCAGCTAGAAGCTGTTGCTGTGAAGGCTGCAGAAGTAGAGGAGAT
>CAZDTF010000126.1:0-4214 GCA_964508325.1 uncultured Nitrosopumilaceae archaeon
CACCAAAAATATCCACAATCAACGAAAACTTGCGTTTTATCTTTTATTCAAAACGACTGGACAAACGGTAAGACTTTATCAGGACTGTCATCTGCAAGAAGATTTGCAAAAGGTAGGTTTACCGCATTAGGTATGTGGCCTTGTTTGTAATCTTCTTCTTTTCTAATATCTAGAACTCGGACATTTTTGTTCCGAATTTCAGATCTTAATGTATCTGCATCAATAGTGGGGCGCATAATTTTCTCTTTACTCAAGCAGCACATTCGCCCCTTCCAGTCTTAGCATGATAGCTGCCGTCGTTTCCATAATCGACGTAAAAGTCCCTGTCCTCTTCAATGGTTGGGGCAACCATGACAGGTTTTAAAATTTCCTTAATATCATTGAGAGATTTCACGTGAGAATTGCCGTTTCCGTCTATTACTTTGTGTATCCAAGAGTCTAGTGTTTCACCATTTTTTTTCTCAGATTTAAAGATCTCAATTATTTTTAGAATTGTTGGAATTACTTTTTTTGCTGGAACCTTCATACATATCAAGCCCAGCATTGCTTGTTCATCGGCTCTTCCTCCAAGAGACATGGTATACAAAGGATACATTTCTTTGCCCATCCTTCCACCACCACCATAAAATCCAATTGTGGCAATTTCGTGTTGGCCACAAGAGTTAGGACAGCCACTTATCTTGATTGTGGCATCACGCAAGTCGTCATCTGTGTCTAGTTTTAGCTCAAGGAATTTCCTCTGGATTTCTTTTGCAATTCTATGTGAGTTTGTTAGTGCAAGGTTACACGATGTGGTTCCAGAACAGCCAATGACAGATGCCATTGTTAAGGCACCTGCATTTGCAAGTCCGACTTCTAAAAGCTTTGAATAAAGTTTGGAAAGATCCTCGTCTTTTACCCATCTGAATACAATATCTTGCAGAAAGCCAGTTCGTGCTCTTCCTTCCGCAGAAAATTCTTTTGCAATTTCTGCTATTGCTCTTAGTTGATTAGCAGTTACATCACCAGATTCAAGAGTTAAAAATACCGAATTGTAACCATTCTGTTTCTGTTTTATTACATTGCTTTTTACCCATCTTGAAAATCCCTCAGGTTTAGATTGAGTATCAGAACTTATACTTATTTTACTGTGGACTTCAGGAACCTTGTCTAGTTCAAGCTTTACCATAACTGATTGTGTTACCCTTACCATTGCTCTTTCTTTTAGCACAATGTTTTGGAATTTTTCCCATCCCAATTCATTGACAAGATATCTCATTCTGTTTCTTGCCATGTTTTCTCTATTGCCCATTCTGTCATAGACTCGAATAACTGAGATTATGGTATAGAGCAAATCTTCCTCTGGAGTAAATTCTTCAAGTTGATGACCTACAAATGATTGTGCACCTAATCCGCCACCCAAAAATATTTTAAATCCAGTATATGTTTTGCCATCAATTTCAATTTTTTGAGGAATCAAACCAATATCTACTATTCTTGCCATTCCATGTTTTTCACAACAAGTAAAATTGAGCTTGAATTTTCTCGGTAAAGATTGATTCATTGGATTTCGTAAAAGGAATTTGGCCGTAGCTAACGCGTATGGAGTTGGATCAAAAACCTCTTGAGTACAAACACCTGCAAGAGGGCTACACATCACATTTCTTACTGAATTTCCACATGCTTCTCTTGATGTTAACCCAACTTCGGCAAGACCTCTCATTACTTCAGATACATCCTCTAATGCAATCCAATGAAGCTGAACGTTTTGTCTGGTTGAAACATGAGCGCTACCTATTGAAAATGCTTCACTTATCTGAGCAAGCCTTTCCATTTGTTCAGGAAAAATCTCTCCAGCTGGTACTTTGACTCTCACCATGCTATAGTCATCAGTCATTCGGCTACCATATGCACCATGTTGTAATCTAAAACGTCTAAAATCATCGCGATTAATTTTTCCACGTCGAAAAAGCTTGACCATTTCTGCAAATTTTTCAGCTTCCTCTATCCTACCCCAGTTTATCTTTGGTTTTGGCAAATCATTTCCTCTAGATTGGCTCAGACTTGTTTTGCTCAACTATACATAATTTCCGCTGTGAATTGAATATAAATTTTATAATATGGGAATTTTAACCTGATATTGTAATTTTCTGGTCAAATTTGCATATTTTAGACTGATTAGAGTGCCTATAAACACAAAAAATCTTTTCTCAAAAATTCAATGATGTAGAAAAGAGTTAAATGCTCACCGTAAAGAAAAAATATTGTGTCTGATAAAATCAAAATTGCAATAACAGGATTTGGGAATGTTGCTTCAACTCTTATTAAAGGATTACAATTTTACAAGAATTCAACTGAAGGTCTTTGGCACAAGAAACTTGCTGGCTTTGAAATCAACGATGTAATGGTTGCAGGAATTTTTGATATTGATCCTTCCAAAGTAGGAAAAAAAATTAGTGATGTTGTTTTAGATCAAAAAATTGATTCTGATTTAATCATACAACCAGGAATCTCAGAGGATCCTGTATCTCACAATTCTGCACTTTCTAGTGGAATTAAATCCACAACATATGATGATTTTGTAGCATCATTGAAGAAAATTAATCCAGATTTTCTAATTAATTTAATTTCTTCAGGAATGGATAAAAGTGGAGAAAAATATGCAAAAGCATCATTAGAGGCAGGCTTTTCTTTTTTTAATGCAACTGCCTCGAAAGTTGCTACAGAACAGCTACGATCTTCGTTTACATCAAAGGGATTAATGATCCTAGGAGATGACTTGATGAGCCAATTTGGTGGAACTGCATTTCATCGTGGAATGATGGAATTTATGACAAATCGTGGAATCAAAATAGAAAAGGCATACCAGCTTGATGTTGGAGGAAATCAAGATACCCAAAATACAATGGCAGAAGAGGTAAGGGAGAGAAAACGAAAAATAAAAACGGAATCAATAGCAGTTGAAGTTCCTTATCCTTTCAAATCCACAGCTGGAACCACAGAGTATGCTGAACAGCTTGGTAGTTCTCGAGTCAGTTATTATTGGATGGAAGCAAAAGGCTTTTTGGGTTCGACAATTGAGATGGACCTAGCTCTTAAAACAAATGATAGTACAAACGGGTGTAATGTTATACTGGATTCTATCAGGGCAGCAAAAATGGCTATTTCTAAAAAAGATCTAGGCAAATCTGAAATAATTTCTGCATATGCGTTTAAGAATCCTCCAAAAAAATTCAAGATAAGAGAATCGATAAAAGCATTTGAAGAAGCTTTTACCAACTGAGCAAACTATTAATGTACTTGCCAATGGATAATTTTCTATGCAACAAGCAACCCATTCTGATGAAGTACCAAAAATTTTTGCAGATGTTAAAGAAATGGAAATTACAAGAGCCATTGCTAATGAATTTCATTCGGTATTAATTGAAAGAGCAGATTCTGATGTAATAATAATAGGCGCAGGGCCTGCTGGTCTTACAGCAAGCAAAGAACTTGCAACTATGGGATTCAGAGTATTGGTCATAGAACAAAACAACTACCTAGGAGGCGGATACTGGCTTGGTGGGTATATGATGAATCCCGTTACAGTGAGAGCACCAGCACAAAAAATATGGGATGAGCTTGGAATCCCATATAAAAAAGTGTCAGAAGGACTTTATCTAACTCCTGGTCCTCATGCAGTTTCAAAACTTATTGCAGCTGCATGCGATGCAGGTGTGAAATTTTTAAATTTAACAAAATTCGATGATCTAGTTTTAAAGAATGGAAGAGTTGGAGGCGTGGTAGTTAATTGGATGCCTGTTTCTGCACTTCCAAGAAATATCACATGTGTAGATCCCGTAGCACTTGAGTCAAAGATGGTAATCGATGCTTCCGGTCATGATTCGGTAGCGGTAAAAAGACTGGTTGATAGAAAGCTTGTAGAGTGGAAAGGAATGGATCCAATGTGGGTTGACGATGGTGAAAATAGAGTAGTTCATAAGACAGGTGAGGTTTTTCCGGGTCTTGTGATTGCCGGTATGTCAGTAACTGAAACCTACGGCATACCAAGAATGGGACCAACTTACGGCTCTATGTTACTCTCAGGAAAGAAAGCTGCGGAAGTAACAGGGGCAAAAATGAAAGAATTAAGAAAATAAACTATATTTGAGTAATTCTTTATTTGTTTGTTTAAACTCTCCAAGGTATTTTTATACGATTAACCCTTAGTGCCTTAAATATTGATAAATCAACTA
>CAZDTF010000127.1:0-4213 GCA_964508325.1 uncultured Nitrosopumilaceae archaeon
GGATTTTCTGATATGGTAGAAAAAAATAATCATTCAAAAATAATTCAACAAAAATATGATTATCTTGTACAAAACTCACTTCTTTCAGATTGTTATTTTTACCTAGGTTACATAAATAGGGATAATGTAATCAAAACAAAGGATACTCTACATAGGAATATAGAATATACACATCTGCTCAAAGTGGCTCTTGATACGGAAAGCGATCCGCTAGTAGTTGAGCGACAAACGTTACTCCTTTTAAAAACTACCAACGAACTACTGGCGGCAATAAACAATTGAGGTTCATAACACTATTTTTTAACCTGTTAATTTTTTGACAACCTTTAAAACCATGTAGGAGAACTTCCAGTTATGACAGATGCAGCATGCGGATGCGAATCTTCCGCAGATAATAAAGTAGAATGCGATTGCCAACTGCAAGGAGAATGCTATTGTGATGCTAATTGTACTTGCAGACAATCAGTATGTAAGTCTCAGGTAGCTTCATTCAGATAGGAATCGTAACTCCTTTTTCTTTTATTTTTAAGTACTAGTTACTACTTTTCGTCCTCTTCATGAAAGCCCCATGTTTTTACCAATTCTTTTTGGAATTTGTCTACTTGTTTTTCATTTAAGGCAAACCCACAATTTTTATGCGTTGGAACAACAGTCATTCCATCTAACTTGAATTCAACTTCATACATGTGGACCTTGTCACATTCGCACATAGCCAAAATAATATTGTGCCATTATATTTGCCTATTTGAAAGATTTAACTATAGGATTTTTTCTTATACAGCCAATGCAAAAGTATTTTCTTTTAGCATTTTTTGCTGGCTTATTTTTAATCCCGCTTGGATTACATTCGGCATTTGCTGATACTTGGTATCCTGGTGAAGGGCTCAAAGTAGGTGATTATTACAGATACAATGTTTGCTTTACTGACTGGCATAACTGTACTCCAATAGAACTTGATTTTTGGGTTCAGAATAAAACTAGTGATGGTACTGGTTTTAACTTGCAGTTACTTGCAATCGATGGAAGTAATATTCAAAAAGGTACAATGACAATTGGAACAATAACTCCTGATCCAACAAATTTTGACCCAAACATATCTGATTATGTTAATGTTTACAAAAATACTATAGTCTGGCTTGATTCATTTGCAACAGCCGATAGCCCTAAGGACTTTAGTTATCCAGCATGGGGTAGAACAGGATCAGTTGGTGGTCAATCAGTAGGACCTATCAGTCAAGAACAGGTGACTGTTCAAGGTGGCACATACAAAGCATGGATTATTGGTTGGCACAAAGGTGTAGATAATAAACTCTGGGTAGTACCCGGTATGCCATTTCCAGTAAAGGCAATTGTTTATACCGACGTTACGACAGGTTCTCCTCCGCCACAATTTAATATTGAATTATTAGAAACTGGGAATAGTCAAACTCAACCACAATTTCTCAGCAGAAGTTCTACAGCAATAGCTGGAGCTGGCATGTGTCCCACAAATGACACATCGGCAGTTCATAATTCTACAAATACTGATACAAGTTCTATGATAATAGAATATAGATACACTCCAGCAATTCCACACCAAGGATGTCCTGTCCAATTTACCTTATACTTTGAAAGGCAGTATGATCCAAACCAGAAGATTGGTAATATTCAATATGATATCTATACTGTAGATGATCAAGGAAGAAAAATTGGTTCGGTTGCAGAGGATATTGGTAGAAGTACTCTGTTTGCGCCAGTGGGTACAGATTTTAGGACTATTGTAATCACCCAACCTCCTCCAACTTCTCATTTTGTGATATATGTAGCTGGTACTGGAGCAGAAAATACTACTCCTGATACTGCATTATATGGTTCTGTCAATGTTGATGTGACAACTGCACCATCGCTTAAGGTTCCAGAATTCCCTTTTAGCGCTTTAATGGTAATGGCTATTGTTGTAGCTATGGGTATTCTCTTTACAAGATTTAAGACAAACCTTTCTAATCTTAAATTCTAGAACGAGTTATACTGGCTGATAGTAAATGACAATCAAGCTACTGCTTGGGATATGTGCCATAGCTGTAAGCGTAATAGGAATTCTTTGGTTTACACATTTTGGTGGGCCCCAACACGGAGAGATCGTTCCAATTGAAGCCAGTCAATGGCATTTAGGAAAAGGGGCTCAATACAACCCTGTGATGCAATACGATGTATCCACAAATGCAACGAAATTTTCTATTAGGATAGAATTTTTACCTGCTACAAATCCTGGAAATCAAACGCTTCTTTTTCAGATAAATCCAACTACGAATGAGGAAATAAATCAAACAGTTCCAGTAAACGTAGTTTATGTTTTTAATCAAGTCTCAGATAATGCAAAACCATTTTTTACCATCTTGGACTCGACAGTTTTTTCAGTAAGAGATCTTGCAATCGAAAACAAATATCTAGTAAAGGGAGCAGTGTGGGGCGATATGTACATTCATGATATCCAAGAAGAAATTAAAGTAACAGACCATACCAAAGTCTCACTCAAATTAGGTTCTCTTGATTCATACATTGTTTCGTATCCAGAAGGTGAAAAGCAAAACAAACTCTGGATAGTAGATAATTTACCTCTTCCAGTAAAAGCCGAAGTATACGATATTTCAGGAAATCTTCAGTATTCCTATGAACTTACTTCGCTTTCTGCGCCCTTGACACCTGGTTTAAGTTGATAACAATTTGCAAAAAGCCAATCACAAAACTCTATAACTTTTCTATCAAACTTGCCCCATACGTGCAGTGAAGCTGGAAGGATATCTAATCTTCCAACACCTAAAACAACCCTTACCCCTTCTTTTCCCTCATACATGTATGCATCTTGAATTTGTACATCGCCAAAAATTTCAGAAGCCTTTGATTTTATCACTTCTCTTTGAATTGGAAATTTCTTTCTAAATTTATCAATTACCATACCCAAGTTCTCCGTTCCGTATGATTCGAAATCTTCTATCTTTCTGCGTTCCGGGAAATTTATAGAAAGTAATAGATTGTATTTTTTTCCTATTTTTGCTGAAATTTCATTTATTGTAGTAAAAGCAAGAGCTGGAGATTTTTTTAAAAGAAATCTTATTTGAGGTATGTTTGAATGCAATTCTCTTTGAAGGTCTTGGGTTATGGCTGAAAAACTCATGATTTAAAATTTTAAATTTTTGTCATATATTTATTGGGTTTATTTACAAGGCGTTTTAATAAAAAACATGCTTCCATTAGATAAAGAAGGTGTTCCTTATGACGAAGGTTCAGAAAGAACATCTAATGTAGAAGATTACAAAGTAACATGCATACAATTTATCAAAGATATACACAACGATTACCTTGCTTGGGTGGATTACTACAAACTTCCACCTGAAGAGGACAAAAAAAGACGTGACAGATTATCTGCTATTGTAGAAAGAACAAATGAATGGATTGCCAAAGTAGCCACGACAATAAAGGGTGTAGATGTGGTAATGAATGACGGAATTCAAAAAATGGCAGAAAATACTGCAGGTTATCCTTTTCAAATTGGTGTCTTTGTAAACAATTCGTCTGGATATACGTTAGCAAAACCGGGAATAATGGGCATTAATGTTAAGGCAGTTGGTAGAGAGGGTTACAAAGTCAAACTTGGCTGGCACCAAAAGGACAAACGTTTCTTGATTAGCTCAACAGCTAATGTTTCAATTGATGAATCTGATATCATAGAAGGACAAGAATTTGATTTACTTGATCTGCATCTGAAGATGAATATGCAAGAATGCAAGCCACGTGATATCATCTCATTTACAGTTATTGTATCTGAAATGAATGAGGGTCAAGAACATGAGCGACGTGGTGTAACTACAATTATTCATGTAACCTGACCTCTAAAACAACTCTTGATTCCTCCGATCTTTTGTCGGAATATTTTAATTGTGAGATCTTTTTTGCCAAGTTTTTATCAGTTATCAATGATGCGATTCCATAAAGAATTCTGTCATTGTATTGTATTCTTACCTGAGGATTTGCCAATGAGTTTTTTAACCAATCACTTTGAGAATCTCTCCTTGAAAAATAAAATTTGTTATCGTAAAAGACCGCTTTTAGTTCTACAGCATGTTCCTTGCCTGTCTTTCTTCCTACTGTGATTAATATTGCTTTGAAGGTTATTTCTTGTGGCTTCATGGGATTTGTTTTGTTCTAAAGAATTTAACCACTTGGATTGAAAACC
>CAZDTF010000128.1:0-4190 GCA_964508325.1 uncultured Nitrosopumilaceae archaeon
TTGATCGTATCTTAAAAGAATATAATATTTATGACATCTCTCAAAAGAACCACTAAAATATCTACTATTGAGCAATAACGAAACAAGTAGAGATTTATTCAACCATTTTTTCCACACGGATAGGTAATAATGTCTACTGAAAAGTCATCTCCTGGCCTCGTACGTACTCTATCGTTACTTGACATTACAATGGTTGGAATTGCTGCGATGATTGGTGGTTCCATCTTCAATCTTGTGGGGCCTGCTATGCATGAGGCTGGTCCTGCACTAATTGTAGCTTTTGTATTTAGTGGAATAATCAGCTTTTTTACCGCATTAACTTACGCAGAGCTCGGTTCTGCCTTTCCAGAAGCAGGGGGTGGATACAGGTGGGTAAAAGAAGGGCTTCCAAGACCAAACGCGTTTATCAGTGGATGGACTGCGTGGTTTGCCCACATGATAGCAGGAAGCTTGTATGCAGTTTCCTTTGGTTCATTTTTTGGAAGCTTGCTTACAAACATAGGAGTTTCATCAGAATACGGCGGCATACCGCTTGAGAAGATCATTGCCACAATTTCTATAATAATTTTCACATATGTAAATTACCGAGGTGTTTCACTCACAGGCAAAGTTGGAAATGGGCTAACCTTTATGCAACTTGCAATCATTGTTGTCCTTATCGCTGCAGGCATCTTTGCAGTCGCTTTTACCAACCATACCTGGACTGGAAACTTTCAGAACTTTTTACCAAAGGGAGTAACGGGATTAATTTTAGGAATGGGCATTACCTACATTGCTTTTGAAGGTTATGAAATAATTGTGCAGACTGGAGAAGAAGTCAAAAATCCAAAAAGAAACATTCCAAAAGCAGTTTTCATTACACTTGGAGTTGTTACTGTTCTTTACATAGTTTTTACCTTTTCTTTTTTGGGTGGACTAGACCCATCTAAAATTGGCAAAGATGCATGGAATTTCATAGGTGATTATCAAGAGCTAGGGATTGCACAGGCTGCAAAATTTCTGTTGCCCTTTGGGATGATAGCAGTATTAGTAGGGGGTCTTGTGTCAACTATCGCTGCGCTTAGTGCAACTACATTTTCCTCAAGCAGGGTTTCATTTGCTATGGGGAGACAGTATAATCTTCCATACATCTTCAGCTCTGTTCATCCAAAATATCATACTCCACACTTTGCAATAATCGCATCAGGTTTCATCATGCTAGTTATGGCAGTATGGCTTCCAATTGAACAGCTTGCACTTGCCGCTGGTGTAATGTTTCTATTTTTGTTTACACAGGTAAATTGGGCGGGAATCCAAATCAGAAGACTTTATGGCCATAAACTTGATTATGGATTTAAAATCCCTCTGTTTCCTCTTATGCCAATTGTAGGCATATTTTGCAAAGTAGGGCTTGCCGTGTTTCTTCTAATCTACAACCCACTGAGCTGGGCAATCGCCATTGTCTGGATATTGATTGGATTTTCAATTTACAAACTGTATATTGCAAAAAAGGAGATCGAGCATTATGCACCGCTGGTGGCAAATGAAGGACCCTCTCATAGGAAAGATTATCGTATAATGATAGTTTCCAACAAGAAAACTGTTGAAAAACTGGTAAAGATTGCATCAGCAATTGCAAAAGACAAGGATGGAGAAATTTCTCTTCTAAGTGTAGTGACAATTCCAATTCAGATCCCTCTTTCAATGGGGACGGGATTTGCTGAACCTGCCATGCGTTTTGTAGGCGATATGAAGAGATCCTTAACTGAATCGTCAAATTACAGATATCTGGTAAGATTGTCACATGACACAACGGAAGCAATTCTAGCCACCGTTGAAGAACAAGGAATTAATTTACTTGTAATGGATTTCTATGACCTTCGCAACAACAGAAAATTGCTATCACTTACTACATGCGACATTCTTGGAATACAAATCAAAAAAGAATTTGAAAAAGAACTCTCACATATAGTGGTATCATACGATAAGGGAAGACACTCAGACCTTGGCATTGAAGTAGCAAGCTCATTCTCTAATATCTTAGGGAGTACGATACGAATTGTCAGGGGAGTAGTTGAATCGCCTGAAGAAGAACGCGACATTTTGGCCAAGATCAACGAAAAGATGTTTGATCTAGACCTTAAGAAAATTCCTGTTGAAAGGATCAGCCCAACAACGGATGACATAACTAAAGATTTGTTACAAAACCTAAACAAGGATCCTGAGATAGTGATAGTAGGTGCAGGAAATCAATCTGATCAAGCTTTTAGTCCAAAGACATTGGAGATTATAGAAAAATCCACTTATAGTGTGTTTGTCGTACGCGATTCCAGATTCTCAAACATCAAGGCTCGATATTTTTGGCATATGATTGCACCAAGACTCAAGGAGAATAAATTCATCTACCGAATGTATATTGAGACAATGAAATTTATGACTTTTATGACAACAAAGAGGAAGCAACCTCGCTCCGACGAGGATTATTTTACACCAAAAATGTAGAATACACATGATTTTCTCTACATTTAGGCAATGTTAAAATAGAAATTTGGAGCTTGATTATCAAGGTGCGAGCTGGTGAACGAGCTACTGCTTAGGCAGAGGAAACTCCTCCCTCCATGCAGTAAATGTGATCCAGAGATGGATAGTCAGAGATGACTGGCTACAGAACAGAAAATAATCCGACCCGGCGGTACTATGATGGCAAAACCTGAGGTTTCCGGTAAGGAATGAAAGAGCTGACCCGCAAGGAGCAAGGCCAAACAAAACTAAAAGCGCTGCACTTGGTTTAGGTAGGCCGCATAGCTTAATCTCGTGAAAACAGAAGGAGGGTTACGTCTGGCACGCACCATTTTATTTTTGTGTGAATGAAGAATTTAGTAATTATACTGCTGACTTTTTATCAAACTTGTCTGCCCAGTGTTTTCTATCCTCATACTCCAATGTTCTAGCTGGACCTGTATCTTTTGGTCTGTTCGCTTGGTCTTTCAACTTTTTATTACTCCAGAAAAATACTCCGCCTGCAACGATAGCTCCAAAAGCTGCCATTGCATATATCACTCCAACTGGGAATCCTCCACTTGACGTGGTTGCATATCCTCCTGTAGCTTGTGGAGTAGTGGCAAATGCCGGTGTACCGCCTACACTGGTTGTTGTTGCTTGGCCATCAATATTGACTGAAGCTGAACTTGCGTGTTGAACTGTTGTAAGTTTGTAATTGGTATCAGCAGCAAAGTCTATTACGTTTTGTGTTGGTTTTTGAATTCCCTCGCCAAGGCTACTTTGTCCCATGGTATAAGTTGAAATCGGCACTTTTTCTCCCTTGTATCCAAAGCCACTAGTTTCAGAAAGCGTATATGCTGGATCGAAAAGGTGATTCCACTGATCAAGTGGTTCTTGCAATATGCTGCTTGCATCAATCAAATTGCTATTCAAAGCATCCTCTGCCTTTGTACCTTTAATGACAGAATAGGCATCTGGTGCTACTTTTTTCAAAAAGCTTAGAGGATTATTAATTTCTACATCTCCGTATTTTGCTGTTTTTATGGTTACTGGATCTTTTATTGTAAGAGCCATCCAAGCTGCATCTATGATTGTTGGTTGATCGCCACTTCCTGGTTTGATGACATAGCTAGTTATTGTTGGATCAAATTCTATATTATAATCAATTGAGGTTGATTTGTCATCACCTACTAGAGTGGCTGTGTATTTTACAATCAAGTCTGTCACAATGACAGGACTTTTCTGGTCACGCACAAGAGCGGTGTTTATCTGACTCATCAAATTTTTGACACTTGTATTGTTAGAGTTCTCAGTAAAACTTACGGTGTAATTCTTGCCTGCCAATAGATCCTTAAGTTTACCCCCATTTGGATAGTCTATAAATGCAGACTCCAAAAACTTGAAGCTTGGGGTTGTGGGTTTTCCAGATGAGCTGAGATTTACACTAAGATCTGAAGTAGCCCAAATTGGAGAAATACTGCCAAAGGTCAATAAACCAATTAATCCTGATGCAAAAAACCTTGCCCTAGTCACGCTCAGATTTCTTCTTGTGGCAGTAATAAATCTTATCGTAAATCCTGTCGTTAAAATTTACAAAGTATCTTTGTGGCAAAAGTAATATTGTGCATGTTATTACTACCAATCTTCATAGGGAATTGAAAAAATGATAACAATACTTGCAGGTGGTACAGGTTCTGTCAAACTCGTCA
>CAZDTF010000129.1:0-4071 GCA_964508325.1 uncultured Nitrosopumilaceae archaeon
AGTATGATCATTTGAAGATTGGTACAAAGGGATTACTCTGAATTGTTAAAAATTCCTTGAAATCACTCATGAATTAAAATTACAATTTATATGCATTCTAATGAGTTTACAATTCTATGGTGTTAATAATAGATCCACAAGTTGCTGGAATTTCAGGAGATATGCTACTTTCGGCTCTCATGAACATAGGAGCAAATAAATCAAAAGTGATTGATGGAATCTATTCGTCAGAGAATTATCTTTCAGGATCTAAAATACAAAAAATTGATTTTGAAAAAATTGTCAAGCATGGCACAGAAGCAACCCAACTTGTACTTGACATAAAAGAGAATAGTCATGAGCGCAGAGGTATAGATATTCAAGAATGCATTCTACTAACTTCAGACAAAATTGGTCTTTCGGAACAAGCCAAAGTCTTTGCTAAGGAAAGCATTAGATCTCTGATAATGGCAGAATCGAAAATTCATGGAGAGCCTGTGGAATCAGTTCATTTTCACGAGGCCTCAAGCATAGATACTGTAGTTGATATCGTTGGATCCGCAATTGCGTTAGATAATTTGAATTTTTTTTCAGAAGAAATAATTTCGATGCCGGTAGCTGTCGGTGGTGGCACACTTACATTTTCACATGGAACTGTATCAAATCCTGCTAGCGCAATTTTAGAAATTTTTAGAAACTCAGATATTATAATATCAGGAGGACAAGTTAAAGAAGAACTTACTACGCCAACTGGAGCAAGTCTTCTTGTCAGTCTAGTTGATATGTGTTCAGAGTTTTATCCTTCAATTAAAGTAAAATCCATAGGATATGGTGCTGGCAGAAAAGACTTTGATGGATTCCCAAATGTGCTTAAAATCATACAGGCTAAAAAAATGGATCAATTTCAACAAGACTCGGTTCAAATACTTGAAACAAATCTAGATGATGTTTCTGGCGAAGTCTTGGGACACATGATCGATAAGATAATGACAAATGGAGCAAAAGACGTTACAGTCTCTCCTGCCATAACGAAAAAAGGCAGACCAACAAACCTAGTTTCAATAATATGTGATTCCAGTTCTGTGAATCTTATTCTTGAAACGCTAATCTCTGAAACAGGCACATTAGGAATAAGGATCAGAAGTTCTGCAAGAATTGTCGTACCTAGGGTAGCGATTTCTGTTCCTGTAATGATACATGGAAAAAGCTTTACAGTAAGATGTAAAATGGTAAAAAATCAAGATGTCGTAAAACACTTCAAAGTGGAAGCATTGGATACACAATTAGTTGCAGATTCACTTTCAATATCATTTAAAGATGCAAATGATCTTATTCGGACTGAGATAAAGCAAAAGTTGAATTTAAAATGACAAAGATTGATGAGTTAATTAATTGGTTTGATGGACAAACCAAAGTACTTGTTGCGTTATCAGGAGGAGTAGATAGTGCACTTGTTGCATATGCAGCACATAAATCACTCGGAAATTTAGCAATTGCAGTAACAGCTGATTATAAAACACTTGCACAGGAGGAATTAGAATCTGCAGAAAAAATTTGTTCTGAGATAGGAATTAGACATATTGTAATTCAATATAACGAACTTGAGAACGCCAAATTTGTAAAAAACGATAACACTAGATGTTTTCATTGTCGTACAGAGTTAACTAAACATCTTAGAGAAATCTCCAAAAAAGAGAACGCTAGTCTCATAGTTGACGGTACCAATCTTGATGATCTCGGAGAGTACAGACCTGGGATAAAAGCTCTAAAAGAAAATGGTGTGAGAAGTCCACTTGTGGAGATAGGATTTACGAAAAGCGAGATTAGAGAGCATGCCAAAAAAGCTGGTTTATCAGTATATGATAGACCATCAAACTCCTGTCTTGCTTCCCGTATTCCTTGGGGACAAGAAGTGACAGTAGAAAGCCTTGCAAGAATCGAGATGGCAGAAGTTATGGTAAAACAGTTTTTTGGCGCACGCCAGGTACGCGTACGTGATTTTAATAGTACCGCAAAAATTGAAGTTGGACGGGAGGAAATTCATCTACTTTCAGATCAAACCAAATTATCAAATCTTATTAAAAATCTAAAACAGATTGGATTTACATCTGTAATTATAGATCCAGAAGGGTATAGACCAGGAAAGCTTAACGTGATCGTGGATTGATATATTTCGATAATGCTGCCTCAACTCCCTTACATGAAAAAGTAATTGAAGAGATGAGACCGTATTTCAAAGAACAATACGGAAATCCATCATCTATTCACAAATACGGTCGTCTTGCCAGCACAGCAATTCAAAATGCAAGAAAAAGAATTGCGTCTTTGATAAATGCTGAAATCAATGAGATTCTTATAACCTCTGGAGGAACGGAATCAAACAACACTGCACTTTATGGAATCGGTTATAGAAACAAGAACAAACACATCATAACATCATCTATAGAACATGATGCAATCTTAGAACCCTGTAAGCGTCTAAAGGAAGAAGGTTTTCAGATAACATATCTGCCTGTAGACAAATATGGTCTTGTAAATCCTGAAGATGTCGAGAGAGAAATATCATCTGATACTTGCCTTGTCAGCATAATGTTTGCAAACAATGAGGTTGGTACCATTCAACCAATCAGAGAAATTGGAAAAATAACACAAGAAAAAAAAGTTGCGTTTCATACAGATGCCGTACAAGCAATTGGCAAGATACCAATTGATGTAAAGGAACTTGATGTAGATTTGTTATCAGTATCATCTCATAAAATAAATGGACCAAAGGGAGTAGGTGCACTCTACATCAGAAAAGGTATCAAAATCGCTCCTCTCATTTTAGGTGGTGGGCAAGAAAATGGACTTAGGTCAGGAACAGAAAATGTAGCAAGTATAGTAGGTTTTGGCATGGCATGCCAACTCGTAAAAGATAACATGATGCAAAATCAAGAGCATTTTAGAAAATTAGGTATGAAGCTTGTCGCTGATGTTCTAAAAGAAGTCCCATACACCAAACTCAACGGTCATCCTGAAAAAAGAATACCAAATAACATTCATTTTACATTTTTTGGTGTAAATGGTGAAGATCTAATAATCAAGCTTGACGAAAATAACATTGCTGCATCAACTGGTTCTGCTTGTTCTGTGAAAGTGCAAAAGGCATCTCATGTACTTAGAGCTATGGGATTTTCTCATGAGCAAATAACAGGATCTTTACGTTTAACTGTAGGAATAACAAACACAGAAGAAGAGATTAGTGAAACTGTACATGTCTTAAAAAAAATAGTAAAAGAATTACGTGCAGTTTCTCCATACAAAGAAAAATACAATTTTTAGATTTGATAGAAAAAAATGTAGTTTAAACAGATTATTTATTTAGAAATTACCTCTATGTTATACTCTGTTTTTTGTGTAAGCGGCAATGCAATTCCATTTTTGTCCCATACAAAAATTTCTACAGTATATTTACCGGTTGAATGGGGAGTCCAAGAGAGTTCCGCGATGTTCTTACTTTCAGGATCAACATATCCATCTACCAAGTTGATATACACAACCCTGTCGTTCTCATCTTTTACTTTTAAAATGTAGGAATAACCTTTTGTTATTAAATTATCATTATTTTAAATCACAGTTACAAAATTAAGATTTGATCCGATTGTAGGTTTTTCTAACAACGGTCTATCAAAATTATCGGTTATCTTTGGATTTATGGTAATTGTAGGCAAAGGAATTTGAGATAATGGCTGAGTTGTAGAAGATTGTGTTGTAGGAGAGGATTGGGCAGTAGGTGAAGTTAGACCTATAATGACTGCTCGTCCCAAAGCGTCCCTAAAATCATGGTACCATACTTGAACACTTCCACCTGTTGGTGAGATAAGTGCAGTTCCATCCTCATTACATATTTGTGATGGCATTTTGAAAATTCCTTTGAAAATTCCTGTTCCCGGCCCAGTTTCAGTAAGAGTAAATCCTGTTGCAGCAAGACCCCCATGAAAGATACCTCCTACTGTACAGTGATGAAATCTAAATCCTTTAATCCATACTTCTAAGAGTATGTTACCGCTTGAATCTCCTACCGTATCATCTGCAGAAGAATTTGGATCATTT
>CAZDTF010000130.1:0-4067 GCA_964508325.1 uncultured Nitrosopumilaceae archaeon
GTTATGACCTTTAAACGTATTGTTTTATTTTTGGATAATATTTTTCATCAATTTCAGAGTTGGTAGAAAATATTGCTACTTGATGAGAAGCAATAGGAAAGAATTTTTCTATTAGATTTTCTCTGTGTTCCAAGTCAAGTCTTGCAAGAGGAGTATCTATGATAAACGGCAATGGCTTTCCAGAAGTCTTTGCCAAAGCCCACAAAACTGCAGTTGCAAGCATCTGTTTTTCACCTTTTGATAGCAAATCTTTGTGGATTTCATCTTCATTTTTGCGGTAAAGTGTAATCTCAAAAGTCTCTTTATTCACAGATACTTTTTCAATAAAGTTTTCTTTATGCATTAGATTGGTAATTGATTCTAACAAATAACTTTCTAGTAATTGTAATTTCTTAATCTTTAATTTAATTGAATATTCTGCTAGAATTTTTTGAACTTTCTCTGCCATTTCTGCCTGCTTGAATGTTTTTTTCTCTTTATATTTTTCATCTACTAGACCTTTAATTCTAAAATTAACCATCTTGAGAAGTGAGTTTTCTTTTGATATGTTTTGTTCAATGTATTCAAATTCTTTTTTTAGAGCACCGATTTCTTCATGATATGAATTAAGTTTTGTAACTAGTGGTCCTATTTCGTCATCATTTGGTGCGTTGATAAGAGCAGTCTCAATTCTTTTAAGTTCATCTGTTATCTTACTAAATTCTACGGTTTGAGTTTCAAGTTGTTTTGGAAGTTCATTTCTAATCTTATCCATTAAACTTAAAATTTGATTGGTCTCTACAGTTGAAAAGTTGATAACCCCATTTTGTGAGGAGTTTTCTAAATCTAACTTTTCTGTAAAAATGTCACCTAGTTTTGATATAATTTTTTCTTTGATAGTATGATCAACTATAAAGTCGGACCAAAATTTTGTTTTAGATATATCAGATTTTATAGAATCAAAGTTTTTTTCTAAAATGTCTTTTTCAAACTGTTTTTTTAATACTTCTTGATCATCTTTTAGTTGGTCTTCAAGTTGGTCGAGTTGCTTTGGAATTACACTAAATGGAAGCAATCCAGAACAAAGTGACCTGATGTTTTCTTCTACACTTGAAAGATTCATCTCTAAAAAGGCCTTTCTTGCCTTTAGCTCCTCTCTTTTTGAGGCATAGCCACCACCTAGTTTTGCTATCTTTCCTTCCAAGGAATCAATTTCTTTTGTTTTATTGTCGATTTCTCCTCTAAGAGAGGCTAGTTTCTCTTGATAACGCCCAATCTTCTCAAGAGAGTCATTTTTTTCACTAATGATTCCATCTAGTTTTTCCTGTACTTCCTTTTCTTTTCCACCCATTATACGCAAGAGATGAATTCTAAGGTCAGATTGCAGTTGTTCTACAAAGTCCAATCCCAAAAGAGTGTCAAAGGATGATTTTATTTCAGCGTCTTCGGTGCCCTCTTCTGCCATTTTTGTAATTTTTTCACCGTCAAAAAAGAACAGCTTTGCAATTCCACGAGGAATTAGTTCTTCAATAAAGAATTGCCATTGTGATTGTTCAACAGAATCTAAAAGAGCGTCATTCTTTTTTACTTCAAGTTGTTCTATTACTTTACCATCATCATTACTCCATGTTCTTGTTACAGAATAAAGATCTACTTTTCCTTGATGATAAAATTCGAAATCAACTGTAATAGATGTTGATTCTGCAGAAACAGGTGTTCCAAGATAACGATGAATCTTTCTAGCTAAAAACTTTTCATATTCTTTTCTTGAAATTTTCTTTTCAAAAAATGAATTCCCATATAGACATAACATTATTGACTCAAATAGTGTGGTTTTTCCAGAACCGTTTGTTCCTCCAAATAAAACAATGGGTTTTTCTTCAGTACATGAAAAATCAAATATTTTCCTGTCACGAAATACTCCGTAATTTTCTAAAATAACTTTAGTAAGAAGCATATCTAATCAGATAATTGTTTATCCCGACTTCGTTCTCGAAGGTCTTCGAAGATTGCTTCCTTGTCATCTCTCCATTCCTCCGATAGCACTTTTCCTAGCTTACCATAAATTTTTGAATGTCTAGTCATTCCTTGTGATTCAAATTCTGCCTGCAATAATTTACTGACTAAAAGTTGAGGTACATCATTTTTTTCACAAATCTCTTGTAGTAGTTCTTGTTCTACTTTACCAAAACCACCCAAATCTTCTTGCATGATTAGCTTTTTGCCAGTTTCTTCAGAGTAAATCTGGTAGACAGAGTTTTGCCAGTCACCATTTTCCATTCTCCATATTCTTTGAATTTCATGCAATTCTTCTTGAGAGATGAGCCTCATTTGTGGGTCAGGACCATTCTTTCTAACCTTGTTTTGTGCTCGTAGCAACTTACGCAGGAATTCTTTTCTAAATTCCATCTTGTATGGACCAGGAGTTGCTTTTTCGGTACCATCAGTATAAAACTGCACTCTACCATGACGACGTTTCATTTCTCTGACTTGGGTTTTTACTTCTGGATCTTGAGTTCGTTTTAATTCTTCACGAACTTCTAACAATGGTTCCATCCATTCTTCACCATTGTCGATCATGTTTTCCATAGACTTGTCTTTTTCAACAACAGTACAGACCCAGCATCCAAATCTACTATTTCCACATGATGGAGTACTGGTATCCACCACAAGTGGACACTCTCCTGATTTTGCGTTTTGGTATATAGCTAAAAGATCACGGTTGTTATTTCCCCAAGGATTTTTGTTTTGTAATAAATAATTCCAAACATCTTCTGTGATAAAATCTCTAATTGGAGTATACACATAGGTCTGTGCAATAGTAGAATGTCGTGATAAAAGACTACCCTTTATTTCATAAAGATTCATCAATTGTTGTCTTGAACCACTTTCATCTTTTCTAGTTCCTAAAACTACAACAGCTTCACCATATTCAGAGACTCGTTCGTTGATGAATCTGTCTGCATTTCTTATTTTTAGTCTGTCAGTGCACCACCTAAATTGATTTGATGGTGCAGGATATCCACGGCCTAACAAATTAACCCAAAAGGTATCTTCAAGAACTGGTCTAACAAGATTAGTTGAAATTGGAAGAGATGATTCCTTTGCAGCTTTTTCCATTTTGTCCAAAGTATTGGTAATTTGTTCCACTATCTTTGGTGACTCTACTAGAGTGTCAGATGAGATGACATAGATTTTCTTGGTTCGTTTCTCCACTGGTAGTTCAGAAATTGCGTTCCAGACAAGCTGAACCATACATGTAGAGTCTTTTCCTCCACTAAAGCCCAGAATCCAAGGTCTATTATCGCTTAGGTATACTGTTCTAATCTCTTCGTAAATGTCCTTTAGAGAACGATTAGAAAAGACAGAATCACGTGTCATAAATTCTCTTTTGCTTCTCAAACTCTTCTCTTTCTGGAGGAAGCTTAGCTCCGCATGCCTTTAGAATAGTGTTTGCAGCAAGTTCAATTCCAATTTTATTTTTTAGCATAACTCCTTGAAGAATTAATCTTCCTTGCCATTGTTTATTGGATCTTGCCCAATCAATTTTTTGTAATCCACGAAGTTTTTCTTTCCAATTGTCTGGATATTGATCAACTAAAACATTTCCAACAATTCCTAATGCATTTAGTAAATTGGTGTGAGAGTGTACAAATTCTTTTCTAAGTTCAGGTGCAGAAACTTTTTTGTCAATTAATAATTGCCATTCGGGTATGTTTCTTGATATTGCATCCCAAAATTCTACAGCTAATCTTTGTTGTTCTATTGAAACTTTTTTTGTTCTTTTTAATTTTAAGAGGTTTTGTGTAGCATCTGCAATTCCATTTAGTGTAAAAAATTTTGTCGATCTATTTGAAATTGATGTTTTTTCAAGCTCTACTCGCCCACGAAATATCTCGACTGAATTTGCAATGTTTACAACAAATTGTGAAAAAGCATCTCTGTGATCATATAAAATACCAAGTGATTATGTTGGTTTTACTGCATGTTTGTTTAAATCAGAAAACATTTATTGACTACGTTTTAATCCACGGTCCATAAAGAATACAACTTATATCATTTCATTTCCTAAATCTGGTTTCATCTTT
>CAZDTF010000131.1:0-4045 GCA_964508325.1 uncultured Nitrosopumilaceae archaeon
CATAATTGCTGTTTCTGCAAAGACCGGGCTAAGATTCATGCCAAAATACTAGAACGTCAAGTCAACTTTTCTTTTATTAATACATAAATACTCATGATCCTTGATTATTGGCTAGTAAATATGAAGTCAATACGTTTAGTTTACATAATTTTACCAATAATTGCTACATTTACAGTAATCACCTTAATTCCAGCTCAAGCTGTAAATTCGTTTCCGATGACACTTGGTGTTGTTCCAACTAGTGGTGCTGCACCATTAACGGTAAATTTGAGCGTTAATCTTGGAGGAGTTATCCCTAGAAGTATAGAGTGGAGTTTTGGAGATGGGAGTTCCCATGATACAACAAATAAGACAAAAGTGATTCACATATATCAAAAAAGTGGAAACTTTACTGGTACTGTAGATGTTGTTGCCAAAGACGGAACCTCTGGAAGTCAATCATTTTTTGTAAATGTAGGGGCATCAGCTTCTTCAGTTGTTTCACCATCAAATGTCAATAATCAAACAAATGCCCATCAAATACTTGAAAATTCTAAATCTGGCGGAACTCTTGGTACAACTCTACCAATATTAATTACCACAGATCAAAAATTATACAACCAAGGTGATACTGTAATCATAAAAGGATCTATAAGAGATATAGAAAATCAAACAGCAATTGCCGTTATAGTTAGGGATCCATTAAAAAACTTGGTTTCAATTGCACAACCTCCACTATCTTCTACCGGAACATTTTCTGTTACACTTAAGGCTAATGGTCCATTATGGAAGCAAGCAGGAAATTATACTGTTATAGCTCAATATGGCAAATATCAAAATGCTACAGTCATATTCAGCTATAGCGGAGGCAACGGAAAGATTATCACAAACAATAGCTTAACAAATAGCACCTTCCAGATTAATGCAGGAGGTCAAACCTATAACGTTCCATACTTCATCAAAGGAGGAACTCTCAAAAGCATGGATATCTTCTCTGACAAGCTAGCACTTGAGATAACAATAGCTGCTACATCAGACGGCTCCATAACTGTAGATCTTCCAAGAGTTTTGATAGATTCCAAAGTGCAAGCTAATCTAACTGCTGATGAAAAAATGACAGGTGTAAAAATAAATCCAAGTAGTTTAGCAGATGACAAATTCATTGTCATGGTGAGTGGAACACCTGTACAATTTTCAGAAACAAAAGACATCAACACAAGAACCCTAAGCATTCCATTCCATGCCAGTGACACTAAGATTGATATCATTGGCACTATGATAGTTCCAGAGTTTGGCCCAATAGCAGCTCTAGTACTTGCAATTGCAATTATATCCATAATTGCTGTTTCTGCAAAGACCGGGCTAAGATTCATGCCAAAATACTAGAACATTCAATTTTTTCATTAAGTTAAACTTATTATTATACCACTGTGACAAACATTACATAATGAATTTTGAGTTTGAAGAATTTAATTCTCCCGAAGATATTTTTGTGTACATGTCAACCATAGCACCTCCGATGAAAAATATGCTACCAATAAATTCCTACAAAGGTTACATATTTGCACTAGTTCCTCTTAATCCAACAACAGGAACTTTGTATCTTATGATATACACGAAAGGAAAGCTTGATGGAAAAATGTTAGAGTTCGATATGAATTCAAAAAAATACAGAAACGTTGAGGTTGCTGAAAGAACAGACAAAAATTATTTCATTGTTCTGACTCCAAAAAGAAATACAATAGCTGATGCAGCAATAACAGAATTAGAAAAAAATTCTACCTAGTATATACAGGGGCATTAACAGAACGACTTCTAGAATAATGTTCCATTATTTCATCAGGAAGTCTTCCATTGAATAGTTCTTTGCACAAACCTCTCAAATATCTCATAATTGCCCAAGTTCCAGCCTTTATCATACCATACATTAGTACCTTCATCGGAGGTCCAAATGACTTGTTTCGGATTATTATTGGAATGATATCATTTATGACACGTAAATTGTGTTCCCAGCATTTCCAAAACAAGGTAAACTGGGCTTCATTTAGGTTACCAAAATGCATTGAATTTTTCTCATTAAAGTCTTGATACAGTAATGGAGCAACAAGACCACGCATTCGGGTTTGCTTGAAATCTTCCACGAGATCTATTGTATATTTTGTTTCATCTGGCGTTTCATCTGGCCATCCTATTATGAGAGTCGCTGCTGGGAACCAGTGGTTCTGGTTTAAGATCTTTGCGCCTTCTCTTACCACCCAACCCCATTCATCAGTAGAAAACGGTTTAGTCTTTACTCCAAGATGCTTTTTGACCATTCTTGGTGCAACTGTTTCTATTCCCAAGTTAGTTGCAAGCCACTTTTCGTTACTCATTCCATTGATTTCTGACATATCATGAAGTAATTTTGGATCCGCACAAACAGCAGAAAATGTCATGTGAGTGGTACCCACAAACCTTGCCCCAAGTGACTTTAGTCCTTTCCACAATTCAGTTATCGCATCATAGTTTGGTTGAAAATTACGATTGTCACAACCATAAAGTAGCATCTCGTCTGAGTGTAACCATATAGAGTCAAAACCATAATTAAGATTTATTTTTGCTTCATGTTGTAATCTTTCTAAGGGTAGATCCTTTTTTGATCTTTTATTTACATCACAAAAGTCACATCCTCGTCCGCATCCGCGCATTGCTTCAATAAGCGAGTTTACTGTAGGACCTTGAATAATGGGAATATTTTGAATATTTTTAACAAAACAATGCATCAATTCTGGAGCGTCGCCTTTTTCTAAATCATGAAATAGATCAAGTGCAAGCTCATCTGCTTCACCAACAACAACAGTATCAATTCCGTGAATTTTCATTCTATCAGTTTTTGCAAGCTCCCATGCCCCGTTTCCACCAACAACCACATGGAAATTGTATTTCTTCTTTAATTGAATTATACTAGCACACATTCTTTTGAATTTCATTGCAACATAGGAAAGTTTCTCTGGCGACATTGTTGTAGTGACTGGCGCCATGCCCAGAGGGTCCATAACATTTATTCCCACTACTTTTGTGTCAGGACCAATACATTTTTCAAGATTATCAGGTTGACCTACAAAGACTTCATCTCGCTTGTATCCTTGTAAGAGTGCAGATTCCACTCTTCGTAAACCTACTTGGGCAACTTTGGCCTCGCCCGTAACTGGATCAGTTTCTACACTTGGGCAAAATACTTTATCAAATACCCATTCAGGTAAGACCTCATATGGACCACAAGCAATAAAACCATAAAGGAAATTACCTCGATAATTAGTCATCAGGCTACGGTCTGCAGTTAAGACTATCCTCTTACCAGCCATTCCTTGTCATATTCATTATACTATGATATAAATCGTTTAGGTCATTACCTATTTTTGAAAGATTTTATCTTTTGACATATAAAATGGGATTATATAGTAGAGTATTATGGGCATATCAGAACCAAGACATATAGAAAGACATCAAAAGGAAACCAGCTCAATTAGGGATTTTGTATTTGGTTTTGGTGATGGAATCAATACTTCTTTGGGCATTGTTGCAGGAGTTGGTGGTGCAGATGTTTCTTCAAACATAATCATACTTGCAGCCATTGTAGCAATGTTTACTGGCGCAAAAGCTATGGCTGTACAAAATTACCTTGCCGTAAAATCACAGAGACAAATACTTCACTCAGAGATCGAACGAGAAGGGTGGGAGATGGAAAATGTTCCAGAAGCTGAACGACAAGAAATTGAGGATGTTTATAGAGCAAAAGGATTTTCTGGAAATGAACTTGAAAGTATTGTAAAGAAGATAACTTCTGATAAAAAAGTGTGGTTGGATACCATGCTTACTGAAGAATTAAAGCTAAACTTGGAAATTATTGGAAGTCCGTTAAAAAGTGCATTTCGTATGTTTGGATCTTTTCTTGTAGGAGGAATATTACCGATAGTTCCATATTTCTTTGCGCATGTTTATGTACCATTACTTGTTGCAATAGCAATTAGTTTATCTGCATCATTTGTAATAGGATTTTTCAAGTCTAAATTTACAAACCTAAGTT
>CAZDTF010000132.1:0-4026 GCA_964508325.1 uncultured Nitrosopumilaceae archaeon
GGAGCATTCATACTTGAAAGACAGTAAACGTGTAAAATATGATAGTGTTAGTGATCAAAATGCAATTGATGCATTCTTGATGCTTTCAAAATATGAAGGAATCATACCTGCACTAGAGTCGTCTCATGCTGTTGCATATGCCATAAAAATTGCAAAGAAATTTTCCAAAAATGAGTCTATTGTTATTACTTTATCTGGCCGTGGAGATAAGGATGTTGAAGTAGTGGAGAATTATCTGAATCAAAATGTCAAAAATAAAAGATAAATTTTTGGAACTAAAATCCAAGAAACAAAAAGCGTTAGTTGCCTATGTAGTAGCAGGATATCCAAATGAAAATGGAACTCTTTCCGCAATACGTGGATTAGTAAAAGGTGGGGCTGACATAATAGAGCTTGGATTACCTTTTTCAGATCCTCTTGCTGACGGGCCTGTGATTCAAAATGCAAGCTATATTGCATTACAAAAAGGAATCAATCTTTCAAAGTTTCTAAGTCTAGTCAAAAAAATAAGAAAAGAGACAGAACTCCCTCTAGTTCTGATGACCTACACAAACCTACTTTACAAGCAGGGTTATGAGAGATTTATTTCACTTGCAAAAAGGGCAGGAATTGACGGATTTATACTACCAGACATGGCAATAGAGGAAGCTGAAGAATACCTAAAGGCCATACGTAAAAACAAGGCAGATTCAATTTTTCAGACTTAACCAAAAACGTCTTCTAAAGGAATTGAAAAAATTATTTCTGCACCATCTGGATTTTTGTATCTTGTGACAGTATTTGGTACAACCGGTAAGCAAGAAAAAATTCAACAATATACGATAGACGCAATCAGAAATACAAAAAAATTAGTTAACGGAAATATTCCAATAGGAGTAGGTTTTGGAGTTAGCAATCCCAAACAAGCCAAATTCATTATAACAAAAGGGGCAGATGCAATAATAGTTGGAAGTGCATTTTTAAGATTAATTGAAAAATTGCCACCAAAAAAGATCGAGGCAGAGATTGCTAAATTTACAAAAAGTCTCAAAGCCGTAACAATTTCACAATAAGGAATAAAAAGAGCATTTGTTATTCATAGATATGCAGGCAGAATCTGTAAAGTATATTTTTGTAACAGGCGGAGTAATGTCTGGCCTTGGTAAAGGAGTAGTCTCGTCTTCGATCGCAAAGTTATTACAGCTTTCAAATCAAAAAGTTTCTTGCGTAAAGATTGATCCATATCTAAACTATGATGCCGGAACCATGAACCCCATAGCACATGGTGAAGTCTTTGTTACTGAAGACGGTGGCGAATGCGATATGGATATTGGAAACTACGAACGGTTTCTCAACCAAAACATACCAAAATCTCACAACATAACTACTGCTCAAATTTATTCAAGGGTAATCGAGGCGGAAAGAAGAGGCGAATATCTAGGTGCATGTGTCCAGATAATACCGCATGTAACTGATGCTATAAAGGAAAGAATTAGAAATATTGCAAAAAACGAAGATTTGGATGTTCTCGTAGTAGAATGTGGTGGAACTGTGGGCGATATAGAGAGTCTTCCTTTTTTAGAGGCTTTAAGACAGATACGACTCGAAGATGGTCCAGAAAATGTCATTTTTGTACATGTCACGCTTGCGCCCTCTCTTGATGTTGTTGGCGAACAAAAGACAAAACCCACACAGCATAGTGTGCAAGAGCTTCGAAGAATTGGCATCCAGCCAGACTTGATGGCAGTAAGGTGCACATATCCCCTTGAAACGGCGGCTAAAAAGAAGATCTCGCTATTCTCAAACGTGTCTGTTAAGGATGTATTTTCTTGTCATGATGCCGAGTCAATTTTGACTGTTCCACAGATGCTTTATGATCAGGGAATAGTTGATGTCATCTTTAAAAAATTTGGCAAAATAGGACTAGTAAACACATCAGCAAACTGGGACAAGTGGAATACAATTGTTAATTCATTTGCTAACATAAATGAGACTGTGAAGATTGCGATGGTTGGAAAATACGTAAAGCTAACTGATAGCTATGTTAGCGTAAACCAAGCTCTCAAACATGCTGGTGCAAAAATTGGAAAAAATGTAAATATAGATTGGGTTGATTCTGAGGAATTAAATGGTAACATTGACAAGCTTTCGTCATATCAAGGAATTCTAGTACCTGGTGGGTTTGGAGAACGAGGTTCTGAGGGAATCATAAGGACGGCAAACTATGCAAGAGAAAAAAACATACCATATCTTGGAATATGTTTCGGGTTTCAGCTTGCGGCAGTTGCATTTGGACGGTATGTTTGTGGATTATCTAATGCAAATTCTACTGAGATTGTTCCAACCACTGAAAACCCAGTAATAGATCTTTTGCCGGAACAAAAGTCAGTTGAAAATAAAGGCGGCTCTCTAAGACTGGGTTCAAACGAAATCAAGGTTGATGACAATACTTTAGCATTCAAACTTTACAAATCAAAAACGATTAATAAAAGACATAGACACAGATATGAATTCAATCAAAAATATCTTGACTTGTTTAACAAAAAAGGGATGATTTTTTCAGGATATAGTGATGACAAAAAACGAATGGAAATACTTGAAATTCCTACTCATAGGTTCTATCTAGGGGTACAATTCCATCCAGAATTTAATAGCAGACCTGGATTTCCCGAAGCCTCTTTTGAAGCATTTGTAAGTGCAGCAGTTCACGCCTAATTATTTTGGAACTTCGTAGATTCTTTGCCGTGTATCTCGTAAAGATACTCGTCTTTTGACATAGCCTTTATCAAGCAGATGACGTAATGCAAGCCTCACTGTTCTATCGGGTAAAAGTGTTTTTGCGGCCAATTCTTTTTGGGTCAATGAACCTTCGTACTCTAGAGTCTTAAGTAGTAGTTTTGAGCTTGGGGGCATGTTAAGAAGATCATCTGCAAGTCTAACTTTCTTTGTTAACGCAGATACAATTGTAGAATCCTTCTTCATCCTAATTATATTTGCAGGTTGTGGAAACTTTGTACATGTAACAATCTTGTCCACTTTGAAACGTTCCTTTCCATCCATCACAACCTCGCATCTAAGACTAGACGATATGTCATCAACTTCAATGAAGCTGTCATCTGATACAATTAATGGTCTTCTTGTTATATCCAATGAATTTACTGAGACAATTCCAAAGACTTTGGAATCCTGAAATATTGCAGGTCCGCCTGCAGACATAGAATATGCAGACGAGCCAATTGGCGTGGTTATGATAACACCGTCACTGCTTTCATGCCAGACTTCTTCAACATTTATTCGCAATACATGTTCAACAAGCGTTGCACTTTTTGATGAAAAGATTGCCAAGTTGTTTAATACAGGGTAAACACTTTTTCCGTCAATTTTTACACCAAGGCGCGTAACACGTTCTATTGTAAAATCTCCTTTTTTTAATCTATTTAGAAAGGTGGGAAATTCTTTTAGATCGATTTGAGCTAAATAACCGCTTGATTCAAATTCATTTATACCCAATACTGGAACGGTAGAATTCAAATCATTATGAAAATATTTCCTTACACCTCTGTCACCGCCAGTAACTATTACATAATCAACATCTTTGGAAAGTGGTTTGCTGCCTAAAAGAAATGATTCTATCCCATGACTTTCAAGTGAAAGTTTTACAGATTTTACAGTTCGTTCTTGATCCTGGCTGAAAATGGCTACTCGCATGATGTGATTTCAGGTTTTGTGCAATAAAAGCCTAGATGTGCTTGAACTTCACTTGGTTATACAAATACGCCGCATTTTTTTCAATATCACCATAATATGGTATTTTTGAAAGTCCTGTCTCTTTTGTTTCTAGTGCTGCTTGTGCTGAGCCTACTGCAAAACAAATAGCCCATAAAACATCTTTTTCCTTCAGAAAAGTACAAGCAAAAGTAGCACAAAAAATATCGCCTATTCCAGTAGTGTCACCTACTTCTACATTTGGAATAGTAAAATAGTATGATCTGTCTCGTGCAATGAGTTTAATGTCTCGCTTATTTTTATATAGAATAAATTTTGCGC
>CAZDTF010000133.1:0-3960 GCA_964508325.1 uncultured Nitrosopumilaceae archaeon
CACATTTTTCTAATATATCTTCAATCGTACCTGATATCTTAAAATTTTTAAACTGTTCAACTTTGTTCTTAGGAACATAAACCCCAAATCCTCTTGAGATAGCATCACCAACTTTCTCATCAGGAGAGTATTTCCCTATCCCTATTACCTCAACATCAGAATCTCCAGCAATAAATTGAGCAATTCTACTTCCTATTGAGCCATACCCATTGACAAAAACTCTTTTCATAATTTTTTCACTATAATTCCCTCTTATTTAGATACTCTTAACAAGAACTAAATATCGCAAAAAACTTTCTGAAATTGTTGAAGATTCACGGTCTATCTATAGGAATAGGAGCAGCTATTGGGGTCATTGTGATATTTGTTTTGTTTCTTACAACAGGTGTTGGAATTTTTAATTCTACTGGAAATGATATAAAAACTCAAAATAACGATAGTAGAAAATTTCAGATGAGCTTACTTTCAGATAACTCGTCTCCAATACTTGGTTCAAAAGAAGCCCCAATTACAATGGTAGAATTTGGAGACTATCAGTGCTTTTACTGTAATAAATTCTATCATACTACGGAACCTGACATAGTGAAAAATTATGTAGATACAGGCAAAGTAAAACTCATCTTCAAGGATTTAACAATTATCGGACAGGATTCAGTAAATGCAGCTAATGCAGCACATTGTGCCCAGGAAAAAGGAAAATTTTGGGAATACCATGATATGTTATATAATAACTGGTCGGGGGAAAACACTGGATGGGCATCTTCAAAAAATTTACTTACATTTGCTACTCATGTGAACATTACAGATTCTGACTTTAATTCTTGCATGTCTGATGCAAGATACATTTCCGTAGTTAAAGGCAGCGTATCAGATGCACAAACACTAGGGCTTACAGGCACACCTGATTTTTTTATTATTGCTCCTGACAATTCTGTAACTAAGATAGTTGGCGCTCAACCTTATGATGTATTTGATGAAATTTTCAAGTCAAAACTCAAAACATAGTATAATTTGTATTAGATCTACGAAAGTGAATAAAAATTACGATTTAAGGACATCAAAATTGACCCTCAAAATGCTTATATTTGTAATGGCGAAGGTGTAGCTGTTGGCTGTAGGAATTGACGACATTGCCATCTATATTCCAAGATTGTTTGTAGACGCAAGAGATTTTGCAAAAGCAAGAGGGATGGACCCAGAAAAGCTTCAGCGTGGGCTAGGAGTATCTAAAATGGCAATGGTGGACACAAACCAAGATCCTGCATGCATGGCAGCAAATGCATGTTTGAGATTAATGGAAAGAGACAATCTTTCTCCAAATGATATAGGCAGGCTATACGTTGCCACAGAATCTTCTTTAGACGAATCAAAGGCAATGAATTCTTACGTAATTGGTATGCTCGAACAAATCTATGGAGATGATTCTTTTGGACATTGCGGGGGCATCGAATGCAAATTTGCATGTGTAAGCGGCTCTTATGCTTTGTATGATAATTCCAATTGGATAAGAGCGGGTGAAGCCGAAGGAAAATCTGCTATCGTCGTTGTTTCTGATATAGCAAAATATGACCTTGGTTCAAGTGGTGAATATACGCAGGGAGCTGGCGCAGTAGCCATGCTTGTTAATGATAATCCAAGAGTTTTACAATTTGATCCTAAAGTAACATCAACTTCAATTAAAAATGAATATGATTTTTACAGACCGTTTGGAAAAGAAACACCAATAGTTCATGGACAATACTCAAATCTGCTTTACATGATTCAGGTAAAGAAGGCATTGATGACATACAAAGAAAAGACGTTGTCTACTGGATTAATTAAATTAAAAGAAGATGAAACCATTTTAGATTATATAGATTTTCTTAATATGCACCTGCCCTATAGCAATATGGGAAAGAAGGCACTAGCATATCTTCTAAGACATGAATGGCGAAAACTACCTCGGTGGAAAAAAATAATTGAGAAAACTGGAATGGAAGAACCAGTTCCAAAAGATCCACGAGGTACCATTGAATCAGTTTTAGCAGATTCTGAATTCATGACAAAAGATCACGAGTTTACTAAAAAGTTTACAAAAACTGAGGAATTCCAAGAAGTTTACGATCAAAAGCTTGCTAGTTCACTTATTGCGTCCCAAATGATTGGGAATCTCTATACTGCATCACTTTATCTTGGATTTAGAAGCTGCCTTGAATTTGAATTTCAAAAGGGAACTGATCTTGAAGGTAAACGAGTTGGCTTTGGTTCATATGGAAGTGGAAGTAGTGCAATGATCTTCAGCGGCATAATTTTACCAAGATATAAAGAAATTGTAAAAGACATGAATTTGGAATCAGAAATAGGAAATAGAATAAAGCTTTCACTAGAAGAATATGAAGAGATTCATGAAAATAAGCGCGGACCAAATGAAAATCTTTTAGATAGTAAAAAAGAATTTGTTCTAGTGGACGTTGAAAATAGCCCAGAGATAAGAGGGCAACGTAAATACGTATACAAAGAATAAATTAATAGTCAGTTCAACAAAAAATTGATCTAATGATCGAATCAACGATCTTTTCACAGTATGATTGCATGTTCACTAGCAGAAAAAGACGAAATGTAATTCAAAAGATAAAAATTAGATCAAAATAACACCTAGAATAACCAAAAAAGATATAAAATCAATGCATACACAAATTAATCATGCAAGAACGCTCAATGCCAATTTGTTTTACAGTGGATCAATACAAAAAGATCGAAGAGATTGCAAAACGAAGAGGAATGCTCAACGCAAGTCAACTTGTTGAAAAAATATTGAATGAAGTTTAAGATGCTAAAAACAACTTCTTTTTTATTTTAAGTATCTGAGATCATCAAAATTTCATTCTAATATTATTTCATCTTTCTTTTTCTATGCTGTGTCTGCCATATACAAAAATTTCAAATCACTATTACCAATGTTCGTAATGTATTGTTTTGAATGGGGTAAAACAAAAATTGCATCACCTACTGTTACTTTGTTATAATCGCTGTTGATATGAAATATACCTTCTCATTCCAATGTGCAATATACTTTTGATGTTTTCATGGTGTGAAGTAAGGTAAAATTTTCCATAAGTAAAATACCTTTGAAAAATATTCCTAATGTTTTTTTAACCGGTTTTCATACTACATTTGTGGGAATCCTTCATCACAAACCTTCTTTTTGTTCTGTTTGCAAGAAAAGTATCGCGCACAAACACAAACCAAAAAGAGAGTGGGATGTGGAAGGGCCGTTATGTGGAGACTGTTACATATCTCAAATGCAAAAATACTATGATCTAAGCGTCAAGCAAAATTGTGTGACATGTGGTATAGAAAAAAATGTACCCGATTTATGGGAACCAAAATATAAATGGGAGATGAAAGGGCTACTTTGTAAAACTTGTTTTGATAATAAAGATGTAGAATATAACAAATCAAAGACATTTTGTGCTATTTGTGGAAAAAAGCTTGGTACTATACGATATAATCCAAAAAGGCAATGGGCATTACATGGACAATTATGTAAGGAGTGTTGGGATTCTCAAAAAGCAAAGTTGGGTTAAATGTATTTTTTTAAAAAATTTAAATGTGAAATATGTCAAAAAAAATTTCGACAGCAAGAAGATCTAATGCAACATGAGCAGGTAGTACACGGAAAAGATATTCCGTATGAATGTAAAGAATGCAACCAGTCCTTTACTAGCATGGAGCAAATGAGAACCCATCTACAAAGAAATCATTCTTACAGTGGAAAAAGAGATGTCTAAACAGCTTTTATTGTTTTTACAATTGGAGGTCGCAATTTATTGAAAACTCGGAATCCACATATGCATTTAATCTCTGGTAACCTGCTTAACTCAGATTGGGTAACTTGAGTACCACAACGCATGCATGAATAAATCACACTAAAACTTGCTTGTTGTGTTGGCTCTGCTTCAGCATCAGGAGATTCTTCAA
>CAZDTF010000134.1:0-3946 GCA_964508325.1 uncultured Nitrosopumilaceae archaeon
GAGGTTATTCCAACTATTAATGGAACAATAGTGGAACAAAAATGAAAACTCTACATTTTATAATCATTATAGTTCTTGCTGCAATCCTAGCCGTTATCAGTAACAATGCCTTTGCTGATAATTCAACGTCAAACGCTTATGGAGGTCTTGTTGGTCAACGTGTAGCTAATTTTACAAGCGACCATGGAAGTTATCCAATTTGGTATAAAATCGTAAACGGTACAGTGATTGGTACTCCTTTGGACCTTCCAGCTAAAGCATTAATCTTTATGATAGATGCAACAAATGATGGACAGCTGACTGTTGAATTACCAAGATCAATAATTGATTCCAAAAATCAAAGTATGGATAAGCCTTACTTTGTAGCAGTCGGTGGAGTTACTAGTGGTTTATCAATGATTAACGCTTCTGAGACAAGTGATAACTACCTTCGGATTTTGAAAATTAATTTTGCAAAGAATGTGTCAGAAATTGAGATAGTTGGAACCTTTTTTGTCGAAAAATATCCACTTCACTCAGGAGGTGTACCTCTTCTCCAACTCAGTACACCAAAGGATAATTTTTCAGATGGGGAAATAATTTCTATGAATGGGCATGCTCCACGAAATTCTACAGTAAGCATCTTTTTAGTGGACAATTACGGTACGATTGAAAACTCGACTCAAGTAAAGAGTAACAACACTGGTTACTTTAACACCAGTCTTGGAATACCATCTCATGTGGTAGGTGGAACTTGGGCTCTTTTTGCAACAAGTAGTGAAAATAATTTTGCCCTGCAAATAATGGTAAATTTTCATGGATCAACTCCCCCACCGTTTAACTTCCCCTATGGACTGACACCACTGAAGCAATTCAAGTTGGGAATTAAGCCGAGTTATGTGCAATGTAAAACCGACCTTCAAGTAATAATAAAATCAGAAAACGGTTCTCCCGCCTGCGTTACACCGCAAACAAAAATAAAATTAGTAGATCTAGGTTGGGCAGTTGATGACAGTGTTCGTACAAGAGGTGTTGCACCATTTGATACCCTTCGAGTTAATGTCTATGGCACTATCTTTTCAATTAATTATACCATTTCAGGAGGTCAGCTGGAAAATGCCACAGCTGATGTACAGAACAGATCTCTTATCATATTGATAAAAACAATAGAAAACGGAGCATTAATCGTTGATCTACCAAGGGCATTGATTGATCCGCAGATAAATGGTCAAGAAAGTCAATTCATCATTATCGAAGATGGGAAAGAAGTAGAGTATAGACAAATAGATACGACTGACAAAGATAGAATTCTTACCATTCCATTTCAATATGGTGTATCAAAAATTGAAATAATTTCACCTGAACCCATAAGATGAAAAGAAAATGAAAACTCTACGTCTTGTTAGAATTTGTAAGATAGATTATGCAACCCATAATTGACACAGCAATTCCTGAAAATAAAAGTGGATGAGCAAAGGTAGGATCTGTTGTCCAATATGGACCAATAGGGCAAAGTGGTTCTATGCAGAATGGCTCTGAGTGCATCTGAGGAATCAATACTGGAAGTACTACCAGTACTGCAGAGGTCATGATGATACCTGCAAAAAATATCCAATGTGAGAGAAATCGTCTTGATACGGTTACTCCACTTCTAATTGATAAAATTGCACCCGAAATCAGGCATGCAATGCCAGCATAATGCAACAACTGTCCAATTCCCATATATGGTGATTTTGAAGGAAATGGACCCATAGGACAAGAGTTAATGGTAGGACAAAACTTTGATTGTAAAATTTTCTTTCCTAGTTCAATTCGTTCATCTTCTGTTAGCGGTATGCTGATATCTTTGAGCTCAATGCCTGAAATAACAAAAACAATTCCTATTGTGAATAATATGATAAGCAATACTTGTTTTTTATTCAATTATCGTTGTATCATATTATGATGAGATAAACATGTTTAGAAGAAACCTACGCCAATTTTTTAAACTAGCCTTTTTCAGTACATGATACAAAATGAAAACTCTACATCTTTCAATAATTGTAATAACTACGATTATTCTTACAAGTGTAATACTGATACCGACGTTTGGAGAAGGACCAGAATGGAAAACATTTCATGCAATGACAGGACCAGATCCTTCAAATCCTGCAAATCCTATGCAAACCTTCAATATTCAATATAGGATCTTTAATGGAACTGTTGATACGTTCAAAGTGCATGACCATTATTTTATAATAGATACGCACTCGAAAAATAACAGTCTATTTGAGATAAAAATTCCAAGAAACTATCCGTACTATAATGGGAAAGATGATCCAACTAGTCAAGAAACATACCTTGTTATGAAAAATAGTGCACTTCTACCTAAAAGTGATTACATCAAAACTGTTTCTGATTGCTTTTTTACTTACTCTATACCGCTTTATACAAATTCTACTATTACGATAATGTCTACGGACTCGGAATATCTAATGACTCCAATTTATGGAGATCAAGTTCCAAATTATTGTATGTCTCAAACTATGGTTATACCAGAATTTCCATTTGCAATTTTAGTTTTATTGATCAGTACCGTTTCAATAATTGCATTTTACAGAATAATGATTAGAAAATGAAAACTATGCATCTTTTATTAATCATTTTTTCATTTGCATTGGCACCAATTTTATTTAATGTTGTCTTTGGATCGGAACCTTGTCCTGCAAGTGGTTATGTTCACTATGGTCCATCGCGTCAATCTGTTCCATGTTATCTTGTTCCTTCTCAGTCTAATCCTACACTTGAAGAACAGCTTGGCAATCCAACACAAACCAAACTAGTTCATGATAACGCAATGTTAGTTCTTAACCAGACAACAAAAAAACTGGTTTACCAAAGTGGTGAGGAGATAATCATTACTCCAGAATTGATAAACATTGGAAACAAATCTGTATCCGTTGGCTATTTGGAACCTGAATTCTTTCTTGAAATTAAAAATCAGGCGGGTGAGGTGGTGTGGCTTCAACATACCACAATAGGTTGGGTTCCAGAATTTGCTGGAACAAAAACACTAAAACCAGGAGAACATTTTGGTGCAAGGGCATGGACCACTCCTACTGTACCTGAATTTGATCAAAGTCCTATTAGATTAGACGCTCCAGGAAATTATACCGCAATATCAGTTGCAACAATTACAATTGACACAAACACAACTCATATAGATCCTGTTGGAGTTCTTTGGTCAAAACCTCTCCAGATTATAGTGCTGCCAGAAAAATATGTAGAAAATGAAACTTCTCCTGTGATAATAACTCAGGTGGAGTTGGATAGTTCATTTTTATTAATGCCTGACAACCAGACATGTACTTTGCCAGCAAAACCAGGTTTCATAAATAATTGTCGAACAGATTTGATTCCGGGTAAGAATGTACAATGTTCATATTTTATTGGCAGTAGTACCTGTGAACCGCTTCACCAGTATACCAGCAGTACCAACCAGAGTTGTTTTGGCCCTGACGGTATTTCAAATGCGTCACAATGGTTTGATTTGTACAATACGCAAAACAAAACAGTACAAATACAACTATTCCAACTCATAATACTTCAAGGAGAAAAGTCATGGGGAAATGAAGGTCTGTTTCCCACCACAGTAAATCTTAGACCACATGAAAAATGCACGATTGGATTAGATCCTGTTGACGGACCGGTCTCACTAGATCAAACCAACATGGGATTTGCAGCTTCGTATACCTTTGAGGGAAAGAATTACACTGTATCTACACCTTTCTTGACAGACCTCTACAATGATACCAGAACATGGCAGTATGACGGAAACAAATGGGCTTTTGCTGAGCAGAACACAGTAACAATTCCAGAATTTCCATTTGCAATAATTGTTCTTGCAATAAGTCTAATTTCATTAGTCGTGTTCCTTAGAATCAAATCAATATCATTTGTTAGCAAACTCTAAGAACATTAGAAAGTG
>CAZDTF010000135.1:0-3929 GCA_964508325.1 uncultured Nitrosopumilaceae archaeon
TGAATGCAAATTAATTTGTTCTATAAAGGCAGATGATACAAGGTTTGAGCGGAACTCTAACATTTTGTCTGTATGTATGGGCCTACCTGGTTACTTGCCTATTTTGAACAAAAAAGCCGTTGAAAAGGCAGTCATGTTATCTATTGCACTGACATGCAAGATTCCTCAAAAGATTGAATTTTTTAGGAAAAATTATTTCTATCCCGATCTGCCAAAAAATTTCCAAATTACACAATACAATGCATACGGTCCAACAAGCATAGGTTATGACGGAACAATCATGATTGAAGAGAAGGAAATTAGGATTAGAAGAATACAATTAGAAGAAGATCCTGGCAGATTGGTATATAGTGGAAGTTCAGAAAAAACACAGATTACTCTAGTTGATTACAACAGAGCTGGTA
Organism: uncultured Nitrosopumilaceae archaeon; assembly: GCA_964508325.1. Taxonomy (GTDB): domain Archaea; phylum Thermoproteota; class Nitrososphaeria; order Nitrososphaerales; family Nitrosopumilaceae; genus TA-20. Next base: position 405 of record CAZDTF010000135.1, read on the forward strand.
CGCCACTTGTTGAGATTGTAACCGAACCAGATTTTGAAAGTCCAAAACAAGTTCGAATCTTTTTGAATATTCTAGCAGATCTTGTAGAAAACCTTGGTATAGCAGACCCAAATCTAGAAGGTGCGTTTAGAGTTGACGGGAACATTTCTATTGAAAAAGGAAATCGAGTAGAAATAAAAAACGTGGGTTCATTTCGTGATATCGAAAAAGCACTTCATTTTGAGATAACAAGACAGCAAAGTTTAGCAGAAAGAGGAATTCCTATTTCTGCAGAAACAAGACACTGGGATGAGGCAAGGAAAATCACGGTCTCTTCTAGATCAAAAGAAGAGGAACAAGATTATAGATATTTCCCAGAAGAAGATATTCCAAAAATACTCATTGAAAAAACCCTGCTTGAAAGTTTGAAAAAAATAATGCCAGAAAGCATAATGTCAAAAAAAGAGAGATACATTAGCAAATATGGAATTCCGATTCAAGTTGCCGAAGTCTTGTCTTCTGACAAGTTCTATTCGGATTTATTTGAACAATCCCACACAGAAAATAACGCCAAAGAAATTGCGAACCTTATAACTACCGATCTCAAAGGCTTTGCAGACACAAAGGAGCAACGTGAACAACTAAAACTCACACCAAAACATCTTTCAGATTTGGCAGATGCGATACTGAACAACAAAATTACAAGAAATTCGGGAAAAATTGCTTTACAAGAAATAATAAAGACGGGAAAGCCTCTTCCAGAAATAATCTCAAGTCTTGATTTGGGTCATGTTGATGATGTATTGTCCCTTGTAAAAACAATAGACGAAATTTTTATTGAAGAGCAAAAAGCTGTATATGAAGCAAAACAAAACCCCGATACAATTAACTATCTTGTGGGCAAAGTAATGAAAAAGACAAAGGGCAAAGCAGACCCTTCTCTCACTCTTGATATGATCAGGAAAAAGCTGGAGTCCCAATAACACACGGTTTGGCCATCTTTATCAATTATTTGTGCTTTATTTGATCCTAAGGAAGAGGGGCGTAGAATTTGACCATTGCACAGAAATACATAGAAAAAGATTAAGAAAATGTTCTAAATGATGTTATTGGCCAACCACACTTAACGTCATGGTACTAACTACTCTTGGCATACTACGTATTTTAAGCGAGATTGCTTTGTCAAAATCTTCTTGTGTATCTGCTTGCATCTCAACTATGATATCATATGCACCAAAAGTCACAAATGCGTCCTTTACCTGAGGAATGCGTTTTAATTCCTCAACAACATATTCTTCTGCTCCAAGGTCACAGTTCAGTAAAATGTATCCTTTATGCACAAATTCTTTTCAATGCAGTTATTACTTAACCTTGCTTATTTTTTAAAAAGCCAATGAAGGGATTTGGACCCTCGACCTTCTGATTACAAGTCAGATGCTCTAGCCAGGCTGAGCTACATTGGCATTATGTAAGAGGAAAGTTAGGGTGGTTTAAAATGTTATTACATAAACAAAAATCTAGGCGGTTCTTTGTAAATGAAATTCCTACAAGATATGAATTTGGTAAAAAACGATAAATGAACATAATAACTAATTAATATCAAAAATCATAAGCATGTTATTGAAAAAAGACAATATCTCGGTAGCACGAAGAGATAGAAATCTTATAGCACAAAAAAAGAAGTATTTTGTAGGCAATGTAATACTACATGATATTTCAAGAATAATTAAAACACGTGAACAAAAAATCTACTTTGTAACCTTCCAAAAAGGATCAAAAACAAGATTGCATTATCATGAGTCAGGTCAGACATTGATTGTAAATGAAGGACGTGGGACACTTACTTTATACAATAAAATTAAGGGTTCTAAAAAGAACGGCTTAAAAATTAGACAATTTACAAAAACAACTCTTGAGAAAGGCGATATTGTGTATATCCCTAAGCATACTTTACATTGGCATGGTTCATCAAACAAAAGGAAAATATTCTCTCATATTGCAATTAATTCATATGCTTTAAAAGGAAATGAAGCAAAAACAATATGGTTTGAATCTGATTTTGAAACTTTTGCCAAGAGAATCAATTGACGGACTCGTAAAAAGAACTTTTTTTGGCGAATTTATCCAAAAATTACCTAGACGTATGCAGTTGCAATCAAAATATCCCATGGGAATTCTATTTTTTCATTTTTGATAAACTGAGCAGTGTTTTTTTCTGCGTCTTTTTTTATTGCATTAACTACCTTACTTCCACATCTTTGAATTTTTGGCCAAATTGAATTTGCAGTAGTATGAATGTAATCTTTCCAATATTCATCAAACTTTCCAGCTTCATATGTGAAGGTAAATTTCTTTATTTTTATATCAGAGAATCTTGCCAATTTTAATTCTTTTTCCAAATCATTTGGATTTCCAAATCTATGAACTGTTGGTGTTCCTTTTGCTCTTATGTCTGGGATGTAATATAAAATTGGTTTCATAATACTACTAAAATATGGAACTCCTTCTTTTGTCCCATGAACTGCTATTGCTAATTTGCCATCTTTTTTCATAATATTTCTGATTGATGTTAGTACTTTATTCACATCTGGAAAGAACATTAACCCATACTGACAAACAATTTTATTAAAATTTGCATGAAAGCCAAGGTTTTCTGCATCCATTTCAATAAAATCTACATATTTGAATTGAGATGATCTTTTTGCAATAGATAGTGCCACTCTTGATAAATCGATTCCAACAAGCTTTCCTAAATTTCTAAGGCGGCGTGATATTTTGCTTGAAACAGCACCTGTCCCACACGCTAAATCCAATACCCAATCATTAGGTTTTATTTCCGCTGCTTTGACTAATTCGTTTGTTGATTTAAATGGTCCCGTATTTTTATCGGCCCAGTTTTCATGATAATCTGCTGCAACAGTATTCCAATTAATTCTAGTATTAATTTTGTATTCAATGGGATTAAAAATTGCATTCATAATTCTTTTTGTAGTATCTATTCAAGTTAATTCTTTCTAAATAACTTTATAATTTGTGATACTGATTTTAAATATTATCGATAACTAATCATTAATTGGATATTAGAAAAACTCAATTAAGATTTGTACCTGAATCTAATAAATCAATAGTTATTTATCTACTATCAATAGACAAAACATATGCCGTCTTTCAAAGTTAATGTGATAATAGAAAATAAACCTGAAATTAGTGATCCGGAAGGTGATACAATACTTAACGACTTAATTCTAAAATCGCATGAAACTCCGGTGAAAAAAATCCGTTCTGCAAAGATGCTCAAATTTGAAATTGAGGCAAAAAATCGAAAACTCGCTGAAAAGATTGTGATAGATTTGTGTAATGAATTTAGGATTTTCAATCCACTCGTAAGTAAAGTTTCTGTTGAAAGTTTTGATGTTTAGCTTCCCTTTATGACCTTGCGGTTCAAGGCAGTTTTATCCTCAAGAGCTCCATCTATCAACAATTTACTTTCAAAATTTTTTTCCCAATCTTTTTTCATTATTTACCCTTCCAACTTTTCCTTTTTCA
>CAZDTF010000136.1:0-3926 GCA_964508325.1 uncultured Nitrosopumilaceae archaeon
TCATTATAAAATAACGCTTTCAGGTTTGTTTTTGTGTATTATTGTAACTCACTTTCAAAATGAAATTTCGATCTTTGTATTGCTTGATCAAAGAAGATTTTACATTCTTTACACGTTCTAGCGTGCGTGACGATAGAGACAAAGTTTTGAAAATCTCTCTTTTCAAAAGCGTCGTCCAAAACCTGCAATAGCATTGTTTTTGTTATTTCTGCGACACGTCTTGTCACCTCATCTGCAGGTTGTGCTTCTACTGCTTGTGGCACAATTTTCTAGACTTGGTTATTGCATATAACCATTGGGCAGAATTTATCAGAAAGATTACTTGTCATGAATAAAGTACCAAATGAAATTGAACGAGCCCATTTGGGCATAATCCTAATTCAGATCCCAGAAACTAGAAAATGATTTCAAAGGATGTTGTTATGATTAAAATTTCATGTTTGAACCCAAAAACAATTGAACTTGATAAGATCAGAGACTCATGGATCTATGAAAAAACGTGTCTAGTGGGAATATACTTTCAATGCAAGTGCGTATTTTAGACTGTGTTGGAACTACGGACGGAATTAAACTGATTCCAAGCTTTTGTATAGCTATCCATCATGATATGAGCCAACTTACCATACGAGTCTATTGTTGAGATCCTCAACTTTACATACATTTTTGCAAAAGTAGTAGCCAGGTCAATTTGATGCAGAGCCATATCTGTGATAGATTTACAATACTCATCAAAGGCCTGAAATGTTTTCTTGTCCATTCCTAGCTTGTCAAAAAATTCCTTTTCAGGTATACTGGCGCTATAGTCATCTATGATATGTAGATATTTTGCGTAAAGATCAGAGTAAAGTTGTGCATATGTTGGGATTTGAGATTCGATTTTTTTGATTATCTCAGACGTGCTAGTTTTCATAACATCATCTATAGATACAGCATTTTTTCTTTCTGTGGGCTTGGCTTTCTTTCTGGCAGTTTTAATTATGTGAGCCATTTTTTCTTTGGTCATGTTCTCAACTGATGTGATTTTTTCAGTCGTTTCTTTTGTCATTGGTTCTATATTATGTTCTCATCATTGTTAAGTCTGTCTTTGTATGCGATCAGAAAATCGGTTCATAGTCTTTGTTACTGTAGATAGATATTAAGATCAGAAACAAAGTAAGAACGCGGAATCAGAAATGCTATTATCTTTGCAGTCCTGATGCCCATTTGTAACAACGCACATCCAGTTTCAGCCGTTTAACATCTACGCGTTATGGACAAAACTTACTTGGATCCTAGATTATCTCACTTTTTTATTGATGAAGGAAATATACTAACACTTTAAATTATTTCAGAGCGATCTTTAATCTATAGATATAGATTCAAACAAAGCATTTTGTTTTATAGTAGCGCTAATCATTATTTTGCCATTAGCAGAGTTAGATGCTCAAGCACATCTTATGTTTACTCGGAATAGTATTGTTAGTGGCAACGGATCTCCAATTGTAATCTACAGGGACTCGTACTCGCCAACTTCAATGGTCCACATTTCTATCAATGCTCCTGATTTTAATTCAAATCCATATGCAATAGATACGATAGGGGATGATCCTGAAAACAAAATAATCATCTCTACAAGAGAAAGTAGCATACCTTACAGACTAGTTGAAACAGGAACGGATACAGGGGTTTTTGCAGGCTATGTAATATTATCTGGGTCAACATCAACATGTTCACCAGTCTGTGGTCCAACAGACGGATATTTGGCGGCGTCAGGAGATGACTCCATAACAGTTTCGTTTACCTATCCAAAAGATAGAACAATCACTAGTACACTGGGTCCAGAACATACCACCTATCAGCCCACTCCAGAATTTGGGCAACTAGCTTGCCTTATTGTTACAATATCAACTATTTTGGCCATATTGTTTTCTAGAAAAATTGTGAAAAATTAACCTCAGATTAGAGTGGAATTTGTCAATTAGTTTAGTTTCATCTTTTTAAAAGTAATTCTAAAAAGACATACAAATGCAGATCGATGATGAGATTCATAGAACTATGGAGAATAAGATCAAAAAATGGTTTCCTGATGTGATCATTCTAAAGAATATAGTTTCATGTGATAAAGATCTGGAATTTTGATTTAAATCTGAGACTAACAAGCCCTCACAATAATCTGAAAGTTTGAGTCATGAAAATACAGAAACTGTAGGAAGATGAAAAGACGGGGTTGGTGGGTCTAAACATCAAAATGCCTACAGTTCCTTATGTTATAATGTCTGTCAGATTAAATAAAACTTGCGTAAAATTGTTCAGTTACGGATAGTTTGTTAATTAGGTAAAGTGTTTGTAGAATTGTTGTGGATATCAAGTATAATCCTGGTTTCTATCTATTTTGATATCCATTTAGGAGATTATGAATTAAAGAGAAATAAGGACCTTTAAATCCTTTGATACCCATTTGATTGCCATTTTTGGCAGATGGTATTTTTATAGTTCAAATTTGAATCAAATTCAGAGATTTGACACCAATCTACGGAATTGATATTGTGATAAAAGACAAAGTATCCCTAGATGATATGTGGAAAGTGATAGAAGAGTTTGGCATCAAAAGGGAGATTCTTGAAAAAACTTATCCAAGCACACAGGTCATCAGAGAACTGTATCACGGTATAATACAAAAAAATGAAGAAAGACGAAAAGAAAAAAGTCGACTAACCCCCAAAAGTTAAATACCTAGACAGGTCGTAAACTTTCGCTAGAAATCAAGTTTTTCGCTGTGGATTTCCTTAAATGTTTGAAATGGTAAATTAATTATCTTATTGTAGGTCTGACTTTTATCGTGATTTTTTTTCTAATAATATCAATATGTAGTTCCTCAAACATTGATTTGTATTTAGTTGACTTTCTTCCATGTTTGAAAGAAAACCCTTCTGGTACAAGCAAACCACATTCTATTAATGAAATTATCTTTCGATAAACAGAGGTTTGAGGCTTATTACAGACGTCAAATATTTCAGATATGTTTCTTGATATATCTACAGTTGCTTCAAGAATGCATCTCTTGTCAGAATCAGCGTAGCTTTCAAGAATTAATGTTACATATGGAGGTTTATCAATTGTTATCCAATCATGATTATCAGAATCATGATGTCTTTTAACTTTGGATAATTCATGCATAAATTCAAGTAAATTTGTAGAATGATGGCTTTCTTCATTGGAATAATTTTTTTCCATCATGTTTGAAACCTCGTATTTATGATTTCTATTGGCGACTAGATCCATTATTATTTAATTTATTTTAAAGAATAAAAATACCATCTGCCAAAAATGGAAATGATAGATGCAAGGTGGAACCGTAACAGTACGATGGGTTGGGATATCATATCTGTTACAGTTCCATCTTCACAACATTAATTCCCAATTGTAAAAGATAAAGAGGGCGGAATTTTAGCGATAAAATTGATTCCAATTTGGTAATTCAATGAATCATCATCTGAGTGTTACAAGTCATCTAAAACCCAAGTATAGATTTTCACTGGTCCGAACCCAAAGATTGAGTCATTATAATAGATAACCAAAATTGAATATTTTTAAACAAGAAAAAAAGAGAAAACTATGTCTTACTTTTAGGATGAACTAGAGTTAGAAGACGTACTTGCCTTCTTGTATCCATTAAGTTCGCCCCATAGTTGTTTTATGATACCATTAGCATCATGCAAGTTATTCCAGACATCAGTCTGTTGTGTTCCTTGATACTTGCTTGTGCCAACAGTAGTCAGTAAGTTTTGTGCATTGGTGAGATCTGTTTGTGCTTTGTCTATCTGGCTGCTGTATTGTCCGGAATTTAGATTTGATTTTATTGCGTTAAGTGCAGCTTGTTCTGCTGCTAGTGCAGTTTGTGCAGCAAAGTGGAAGTTTATGCCACTCTTGCAACCATTGTACTGACA
>CAZDTF010000137.1:0-3891 GCA_964508325.1 uncultured Nitrosopumilaceae archaeon
AATACTTTAAAATTTCTGCTACGTCTACAAATTTTTTGTCTATTTGGTTTGGTGTTCCAAGTACGTTATCTCTAAAATTGACACATTCAATTTCTATATTTTTAATGTCTCCCCCTAGGGCAGAAAGAGAATCTGTTTTTCTAACAAGTGAACCAAGCTCTATTCCTACATCCCTAATATCTGAACTCAAATTGAGAAGAGGTTCTGTTTTTGAAACCACCGAATCTATGTTCACTTTCAAATTTGCAAGGTTTTCTTCTAGTTGTGATACGTTTTCTGTTTTTACTGATACTTGTTTAATTTCATCTCTTATTTTTTCTGTTTTATCCGCTACATTCATTATCATTTTTGTATTGTTACGAATTGAATCCAAGCTGTCTGCAACACTTTGCATTAATTTGTTAGTATCAGGCATTAATTCCTGCTTTTCACGTATCTTGTTAACTTGGTCTTGAAGTTTGCTTGTCTGTTCATTTACTTTGGATATCAAATTAGAATGAGCTTTTATCTGGCTTAATCCTGTAAACAATTTTTGTGTATCTTCCTCTAGGATGTTTACTTGCCTTGAATATCGTTGAATTTGTTCTAATGATGATCCGACTACATCTATCATGGTTTTTAATGAAATGAGTATCTTCTGATTCTCTGCAAAAATTTTTGACATTGATTTTACTTCTGTAGCCAAAGTCTTTGTAGCATCAGAAATCGAATTCATTTTTTTCAAAACATCTGAACTTGAATCTTTTTTTCCAACATTCGATGATCCTTTGCGGCTAGAATGTTTTGTCACTTTACATTAGAACAAGACCAGCCGATAAAAAAGTTCGTTTTTAATGATGGCTTTTGGATAAAAAAGAACCAGAATTAGTTGTTTACTAGTTCTGGATCATGAAGTACTTCATGGAATGTTTTTTGAACCAAACCAGTTGCGGTCTCAATAAACTGCTTGGTGCAGTATTCGCAGGTTAACATGATATACCGTACCATACGGTACTATTAATAATCAGGTAACTCTGAAATGACCTTTGGAAAACAACTCAACTCTTCTCAAGTTTTAGAGAAGCAGAATTGATACAATATCTATGATTTGTAGGTGCTGGACCATCATCAAAGACATGACCTAGATGAGAACCACAATTCTTGCACATTACCTCTACTCTTAGCATCCCATAGCTAATGTCCATCTCACTTTTCACGTTGTTTTTAACGGGCTCCCAAAAGCTAGGCCATCCTGTCCCTGAATCAAACTTTGTATCAGAGCTAAACAGATCTGCTCCACAACAAACGCATTTGTAAATCCCTTTTTCTTTACAATCATTGAATTTGCCAGAAAATGGAGATTCAGTACCCTTGTTTCTACATATTTCGAATTGTTCTGGTGTGAGTATTTTTTTCCAATCCTTGTCTGATTTTTCCATCATACAATAAATAGGTGAATTTGAATATTAATCTTTGATTTCAGAAAACTTGTAGAAAATTGAATCGGACGAATTATAAATCGAGAAAACTATCCTTCATTATGCACAAAACTGATATTCAGTTGACGTTACGAATGACATTTAGTTTTTTAGTTCTTGCAATTATTTATCTCGCATTTCTTAGCTTCATATCATTCTATTTTGGGTTAGGAATATTACCAATGGCAGTAATTGCCGGACTAATGATCGGTGCTCAGTGGTATTTTTCTGACAGGATAGTTCTTTGGAGTACTGGCACTAAACTGGTTACAAAAGAGGAATATCCTATTTTACATGAAATTGTTGAAAGACTTGCTGCAAAAGCAAATATTCCAAAGCCACGAATAGGAGTAGTAAATATGGAAGTGGCAAACTCATTTGCCACAGGAAAAGGCCCAAAAAGTTCAGTGGTTGTGGTAACTAGCGGTCTGATGAGAATTTTAGAAAAAGACGAACTAGAAGGAGTGCTATCACATGAACTTACTCACATCAAACACCGAGATGTTACGGTTATCACTCTAGCAAGCTTGTTTTCTACTATAGCATGGTTTGTCATGCAATCTTCTATGTTTGGTGCAATGTGGGGTGGATATGGATATGGTTCTGGAGGAAGACAACAACAAGGAGGCGGAATATTTCTGGTTTTGGTCGTAGCCGCAATTGTATGGTTTCTAAGTTTTATAATAATACGTGCCATATCCAGGTACCGAGAATTTGCTGCAGATAGCGGTGGTGCCTATATGACAGGTCAGCCCATGTCTCTCTCAAGAGCTCTAATGAAAATAAGTGGTGAGGTAAAAGTAGCTCCAAAACCAGAACTAAAACGAATTGAGGGAATGAATGCATTTTTTATAATTCCTGCCATGTCAGGTCAAACTATAGCGAGATTTTTTGCAACACATCCTCCCGTTGAAGAAAGAGTAAAACGTTTGATGGAAATTGAGGCTGAACTTCGTAGATTTGATCAAGTTGATTCATGATTAATCAAAAAATTTTATAAAACAGAGTTTTAAAAATATAAAATCTTCAAATGCACGTATAACGAGCTAATTTTTGTATAAAATTGACACAAAACAGCTAAAAATTATTATATAAGGATGTACTATACAAACCATGGCAGAAGCTGGTGCAGCCACTTACATCGCAACAGCAGGAGCTTTGGCAATAACTATTGCAATATACTTTGGAGAACGTGCCTATAGGTATAAACGAATGAAAGAGAACAAACACGTCGGTACCTATGGATTCAACTTTGAAAATAAAGAATAGAAAATGGAGACATCAAAAAACACGGATGCAAAACTAGTGCAAACTAATTTTTAATCAAATTACAGATAATAATTTTCAGATAAAATTCCTCGTCTCATGAATTGTTTACAGCAGTCAGATACCCCAGGTATAATTCTTCATGAATTTCAGTCTACCCAATCATCATTCTGCTTTGTTTTATTATCAAAATCTCTTTATAATATACATGATGGCTAATCATTAGTCAAATACCATAGGTTAGAAAACTTGGAATCTTGGTTCCCTTATACTATAGGTAAGAATTTTTCACTAATTTGTTGGGTGAGACTACGTTGGGTATTAAATAAAATTTAAGAAATTAATGGCATGAGTAAGAAAGTTCTTGAAAGGATAGCATCTGCAGGTTTAAATGGAATCAAAAAGGCAGAATTAAAAAAAACTTTTGGGAAGAATTGTGACGAGATTCTACAAAATCTAATAAATACAGAACAAATTTTTGTTGAGAAAAAAGGCGTAGCATATTTTGTATGGACACGTAATAACTATATCCTTCATTTATCTCAAAATGACCCCAAATTCAAGATTGTGCTCAACATGGTAATGGGAAAAAGTTGCTCCGTTGCCAAAATTAAAGGACATGCCAACAACTTAGGAGATACAGTAAACAAGACATCACAACAAAATGTTGCAAGTCCAGAAAGTGACTTTAAAGCTGAATTTGACAGACGTTTAACAGAATCTTCCACTTCTATAGGATGGGCACCTTTTTTAGATATAAGAAAGAAGTTATGCGAATCTAAAAAGATCTCACCAGAAAACTTCTACTCCATGGCAAGTGATCTTGTGGAAAAACACAGAGAAAAATACGAAGTATCATCAGGTGGCCCGGAAGGAATCATCATGCGAGGATTAATTCACGGCTATGTGAGGAATATCTAATGTATGCATATCAATTAGAAAGTAATCCATATCCAAGTAGTCCAACTCCAACAGAAAAGGATGCAAGAATACTTGGAGGAAAAAGACACAAGGAAGGCAAGTCTGCCATTTTAGAGTGTATCAAAGAATTATACAATAAAGTTGGTGGACGAGATTCAAACGATGGTGACTTTAGAATAATCACATTGATCCAAGATGTTGGATCTGGTAAGACACACTTGGCTTTACATATCAAAAACCTTCAAAG
>CAZDTF010000138.1:0-3829 GCA_964508325.1 uncultured Nitrosopumilaceae archaeon
ACGTCCAGTCACCACTCTTTGAAGGAGTACAGAATCCATTTAGAGCAACACGTTATCATTCCCTAGTTGGAGACAAGACAATAATTCCAGATGATCAAAAAGTGACTGCCGTAGCGCAGGACGATAAAGAAATAATGGCAATAAGTCATAAAAAATACCTCATTGAAGGAGTCCAATTCCATCCAGAATCAATCATGACTACAGAAGGTAAAAAAATTCTAAGCAATTTTATCAAGTTGGTACAAAAATGATTTCAGAATATATCACCAAGATTTCATCGAAGAAGAATCTCAGCCATGATGAGATGTCACAGATTATGAGTGAAATTTTATCTGGAGAAATTTCTGTTGACGAGACTACAAAGTTTCTCAGTGCATTGACAGAAAAGGGAGAGACAGATCAAGAACTTCTTGCAATGCTAGAAAAGATGGATGAAAATGCAATACACATTCAACCAAAAATAGACCAGAACATGATCGATGTCTGTGGAACAGGCGGAGACAGATTGAATACATTCAACATTTCAACTACAGCATCATTTGTCATTGCAGCATCAGGAGTAGTAGTTGCAAAACATGGAAACAGATCATCTTCAGGGATAAGCGGAAGTGCAGACATTTTCGGTTATTTTGGATACGATATGAATATGGAACCAGATAAAGTTCAACAGATAATAGAAAAATTTGGAATTGGATTCATGTTTGCCTCAAAGTTTCATCCTGCCATGAAAAATGTTGCAGAGGCAAGAAAAATCATAGGCAAGAGAACGGCGTTTAACTTGCTAGGACCTTTGACAAATCCCGCATCGGTAAAACACCAGCTTGTTGGAGTATATTCAAAGGAATACCTAAGCCGTGTGATATCACTTTTAGAGTCAAGAGGTTCAGAAACTGTCATGACGGTTATTTCAGATGACGGTCTTGATGAGATATCTACAACATCCAAAAATCACATTTATCAATTAAACAAAGGCGAAGTGACAAGTTCAGTGTTAGATCCAACAGAGTTGGGTTTGAGCAAGGCAAAATTATCTGATCTTCAGATCTCAAGTAAAGAAGATGCAATCAATGCCTTTGTCTCTGTTCTCAATGGAACTGCTAAAAAGCCCATGTTAGAGATAACAGCTCTTAATTCAGCAGCAGGATTGATAGTTGGAGGATTTTCAGAAAAATTTGATGAGGCGTTAAGTATTTCGCTCCAGACAATTAAAAACGGAAAAGCATATGATCTCTTTAAAGAGTTCATCAAATATTGCGGAGATGTAACAAAATTGGAGACATTTGAGAAAAAATGAAAGATATGTTAGAAAAACTTGCTAAGAATTCACAAAAGGCAATAAGTGAAAACATCTACGAAATTAATTACAAGAACTCAAAATCAGAAAAAGATCTAGTTGAACAAATTAGAAATAACAAACATGCATCTCTCATAACTGAAGTAAAATTTTCTTCCCCATCTCTTGGAAACATACGAGAGATTTCTGATCCAGTTTTAATTGCAGAACAGATGGTTAAGGGAGGAGCGGTAGGATTATCAGTTTTAACACAGCCGCATCTTTTTAATGGATCACCAGAATACTTTACAAAAGTTCGTAAACAAATCAAGATTCCACTTTTAATGAAAGATATTGTAGTCGATAAGATCCAAATCGATGCTGCAGAAAAACTAGGAGCAGACGTGGTTCTGCTTATTCAGGCCATATTTGACAAGAATTTTGCAAAAGATATTGACGAATTTATTTCATATGCACATAAAAAAAATCTACGGGTATTATTAGAATCTCATACAAAAAAAGAGTTTTTAGACTCTGCAAGAACGCAGGCAGATATACTTGGGATAAATAATCGCAATCTAGATACTTTAGAGATTGATCTTCAAACAACACAAAATGTCTTAAAAGACAGAGATGAGAAAAAGATCATAATTTCAGAAAGTGGAATAGAATCACCAAAAGACATTCAGTTTCTTCGCAAATGTGGAGCAGATGCTTTTCTTGTAGGCAGTAGCATAATGAAGAGTAAAGATATCAAGGGATTAGTGTCAGAGTTGGTATTAGCAATATGAAACTGATATACCCAAAGAATGGCAAATTTGGAGAATTTGGAGGCAGATACATTCCTGAGACATTAGTGCCTGCAGTTGAGGAACTAGAAGAAGCTTATCTAAAATACAAAGACGATATAGAATTTAAGAAAGAATTACGTTATTATCTAACGCAGTATGCTGGAAGACCTACACCGCTGTACCTCGCAAAGAATCTGACAGAATTTGCAGGTGGAGCAAAAATATATCTAAAAAGAGAAGATTTGCTGCATGGTGGAGCTCACAAGATCAACAACACATTAGGTCAGGCACTACTTGCAAAAAGAATGAAGAAAAAAAGAATTATTGCCGAAACCGGTGCAGGGCAACACGGTGTGGCAACTGCCATGGCATGTTCTGCATTAGGACTAAATGGAGAAGTATACATGGGATATAAAGACACTCAGAGACAAAAGCTGAATGTTTTTAGAATGAATTTACTTGGCTCTAAAGTACATCCAGTTAAAGAAGGAACCCAAACTCTCAAGGATGCAATCAATGAAGCTATACGTGATTGGATTACAAATGTAAAAACAACTTACTACCTCCTAGGATCAGCAGTCGGTCCCCATCCATATCCAGTAATGGTAAGAGATTTTCAATCAGTCATAGGAAATGAAATTCTTACACAAATGAAAGAATTAGAAAAAAAATCACCTGATTCCGTGGTAGCATGTGTTGGTGGAGGTTCAAATGCAATAGGGACGTTCTATCCACTAATTGATGAAAGTACTGAGATGTTTGGAATTGAAGCTGGCGGAGAAGGAATCAAGAGCGGTCGTCATTCTGCAACATTGGTGGGAGGATCAAAAGGAATTCTCCACGGAATGCTCACATATCTTTTGCAAGACAAGGAAGGACAAATAAGTGAGACACATAGTATATCGGCAGGGTTAGACTATCCAGGAGTCGGACCTGAGCATTCGTATCTAAAAGATACAAAGCGAGTAAAATATGATGCAGTAAATGACAAAGAAGCAGTAGAGGCATTTCTTTTACTTTCAAAGCACGAAGGAATCATACCTGCACTAGAATCAGCACATGCAATAGCATACGCAATAAAACTTGCAAAAAGCATGCCAAAGAGTGAGAGCATAGTTGTAACATTATCAGGTAGAGGTGACAAAGATGTGGAAGAAGTTGGGAGATATTTGAGTAAAAATGTCAAGAATAAAAAGTAAATTTCAAGACCTCAAGTCCAAAAAACAAAAGGCCTTGATAGCATATGTCATGACAGGATTTCCAAACGAAAAAGGAACAGTGTCAGCAGTTCGAGGGTTGATAAAAGGAGGAGTAGACATAATAGAACTCGGAATGCCATTTTCAGATCCTTTAGCAGACGGTCCTGTTATTCAAAATGCGGGATTTCAATCATTACAAAAAGGAATGAATTTTGCAAAGTTTCTTACACTAGTAAAAAAAATTCGCAAGGAGACAGACATACCACTTGTTTTGATGACCTATACAAATCTCCTTTACAAATATGGTTATGAGAAATTCATATCAACAGTAAAAAAAGCAGGAATTGATGGATTGATACTTCCTGACATGTCAGTTGATGAGTCAAAAGATTTTCTTCAAGCAACAAAGAAACATGAAATGGATACAATATTTCTAATCTCTCCAAATACAACACCTCAGAGGATCAGAAAAATATCAGAAGTCTCATCAGGTTTTCTATATCTAGTGTCAGTGTTTGGAACCACTCGAGTACAACAACAATACCAAAATTACACTATAAATTCCA
>CAZDTF010000139.1:0-3802 GCA_964508325.1 uncultured Nitrosopumilaceae archaeon
ATCTATAAATGATTGAATCAATTTTGTTCCGCCTTCAATTAAAACACTTTGAATCATAAACCCACTGGATGCTGGTAATTTAAGAATGCTTGATAAATCTGGATCTATACTAAGACCAGATATTCCAATCCATGGATGCTTGAAATGTCCCTCATTTATTAGACTGGGGGCAATTTTTTTAATTGTGTTTGAAGGAATTGCAAAACCTATCCCAGAAAACTCTCCAGTGCCTGACTGGATTGCGGTATTGATTCCTATTACTTGGCCTTGCATGTTAAGTAAAGGCCCACCAGAATTTCCGGGATTTATTGCAGCATCTGTCTGAATTACATCCGGTATAGAAAACGAAGCAGTATCTGGGGTTTCCAAGAGCCTTCCTACCTGACTTACGATTCCAGATGTGACTGAACCAGAAAGACCAAAAGGGCTACCTATTGCAGCTACTGGTTCTCCTATGCGTAATTCTGATGAATCTCCTAGAATCAATGGATGGAAAACTGACGAGTCTGCATTTACCTTAATGACTGCCAAGTCTGCAAAAGGATCTGTTCCAACAAGTGTAGCGGTATACGAGTTACCATCATGAAAGGTAACTGTAATTTTTGCCGCATTTTCAACAACGTGATTATTTGTTATGATGTGTCCGTTTTGATCATATACGATTCCTGAGCCAAGATCACGAGTAAATGATGTATCATTTGCCTTTCGTACTATAATTTGAACTACACCGTCATCGGATTTTGCAAAAAGATCAGCAAGTGACATTCCAGAATTTTTAGCTAGAATCTGTCCAAAATAATTTGTGCTCATTGGATCATTTGTGACATCAGCTTTTTGTGGGGAAATAAAAAAAACAAAGATCATAACTAGTACGATTCCACCATAAATGCCGCCCAAAATCGCAGTTGTCTTATCCAAGGACTACAAGTAACGATGGTTCATCTATAATTGTTCATCTACAAGCTAATCGAATTTTGAATTTGGTCTACCATTGAATAAGTTCTTCCTCTCCACATTACTGCAGTATCGCTTTTTGCTTGCAAGATCCCTGCTGCAAAGCCACTAACTATAATGAAACTACCTACTGGACCAAGTAATGCATGATGTATACCAAGAGACAATCCCTTTTTTGCCTCCAAAATTGCAGCAATGTATACAAGAAAAACCGTTAAACCAGAAATTGTAAAAAGCACTGAAAATGACTCTGACAAACTTAAAAATATTCCAGAATAGGCCAAAATTGGAAATGGCATAAACAACAAAAATAAAACCGCGAAAAAAATTCCTATTGCAATTTTCTTATTTTGTAAATAAAGCGGAATCATGAGACGTTTTAAGGCATGCCATAAGGTGGTCCCATCGCGTGCCCAGACTGCCTCCATAAGATGCTCACCGCGAACCATCTTCATCTTGTATCCTGATTCCTTAACCTTTTTTCCCAGTGCGCCGTCTTCTACTATCTCGTTTTTTACGCCCTCGTGGGTTCCAACACTTTCATATGTGCTTCTTTTGAGAATGAAAAAACTTCCAAAAAAGTAGCCTGTCTTTTTTGAAGGATCATTTACCCGAATAGCTGAAAATCGAGTATGCAAAAAAGTAGAAAGCATTGGCAGTGTAATTTTAGTCCATTTTTCAAGACAAAGCATTTTAGGAATAACCGTGAGCGCATCGAGTCCTTCACTTGCAAGATGTGCGACCGAAAATGAGATCATGGTTTTTGAATGTTTGGTATCTGCATCTGTAAATAGCAAAAGCTCCCCGCTTGATTTTTTAAATCCTTCAAAGCAGGCCCAGTTTTTCCCCATCCAATTTTCTGGTTTTGGTTCTGCCAATACATAAACAATCTTGGAATTTTTTTCTGCCATTTTTTTAATTATCTGTCCAGTTTTATCATCTGATCTGTCATCGATTGCTATTATCTCGTAATTTTCATAGTCTTGTTCCAAAAGTGATGCAAGACAATTTTCAATAAATCCCTCCTCGTTTCTTGCTGGCAAGATTACTGATACCATTGGTTTTGCATGCGGCTTTGCATCAAATCTATCCAAAAAAGGTGAATCTCTAAATGAAACCCACATGGATTTTATCAACAAGATCCAAGTTATAGAGACTGCAGCTAAAATTGCAGATAAAATATAATTAAAAACATCCACGGCAATTTCCATGAAAATTACCTCTCTGCTTCTTGTTTTATGCTTTGCAGAGCTTGTTCAGTTCCACTCTGAATGTGTTTTTTAACCATCCCTGTAAACATGCCCATCATTCCTGAGAGCTTCATGTCCCAAATTGCTTCTAATTTGATGAAACTTCCTTTTGGTGTAAGAATTATTGTCTTGGTACCATTTATGACTCCCTTGGTAAATTCTGCTTGAATTTTTTCTTTGGGATAAAGAGTTACTGTCTGCATGCATTTGGAATCTTTGAAGGCAATTGTGACTTCGCGTGCTATTACGTTGCCTTCTTTTGATATGTTTCTTACCTCTTTTGTGCCTTTCCAGAATTTGGGCTCCGCATCAAGATCAGATACTATGCCCCACACCTTTTCAAGTGGAGCACTAATCTCTACAGAACTTTGTATCTGTACCATATCGAGCTTTCTTTCCAGTCTACATATTAGTCTTGATTTTCGAAATCAATTTTAACATGCTAAAATCATCCTTGTTGTGCCAAACATTACCTATGATGATTTTACCAAGATTGATATCAGAATAGCCAAAATAGTAAGCACAGAAAAAATACCAGGAAAATCAAGAATCATAAAAGGAGTTATAGACTTGGGAGAAGAAAAACGCGAGGTAATAATTGGCGGGGCAGAGTATTATCAACCCGAAGAACTAGTAGGAAAGACAGTGGTTGTAATCGCAAATTTGGAACCAAGAAACATTGCTGGGTTTGAATCAAACGCAATGCTTTTAGCTGCAGATGTAAATGACAAGCCTTTTTGGTTAACAGTAAGCGAAGATGTCCCGCTTGGAACAAAAATAAAATAGATCAAATCAAATTTTGGGATTTTTTATCAATGTCAATTTATTTGGCAATTATCTTACCTGGATTCAGAATGTTTCTGGGATCAATTTCTTTTTTTATCTTCTTGAAAACAGAATAGACATCACTCCCATATTGTAACTTTACAAACTCTGTTCTGGCAAGACCGTCTCCATGTTCACCTGTTATGCTCCCACCTATCTCTAGAACCTTGGAAAAAAATTCAGTAGCAATTTTTTTTATCAATTTTTTGTTTTTTTGCTTCATTATAGGTCTTATGTGTAAATTGCCGTTTCCAGCATGACCATATGTGATTATATCCAAATTGTATTTTTTTGAAATTTTTTTGATTAAATTTACAAGTAAAACTAGCTTCTCAACAGAAACTGTCGCATCTTCAATTAATGATGGTAAACTTTGCTCAGACGTAATACTTTTCAGGCTAAATCCCAAAGCGGAATTCCTAATGCCCCACCACTTTGATATCTCTTCTTTTTTTGTTATGGTTTTGACGATTTTTGCATCTGTGATTGCCTTTACAAGTCCTGTTCTACTTTTTTCTATGTCACTGTCAAATTCTACAAATAACAGACAACCTGTGTCAGAAGGAAAATTAAATTTAATGTGCCTAATTATGTTCTTGTCTATTAATTCCAAGGCAGAAGGCTTGATCTTGACTAATTTTATCCAATCAGTTACACATTGCTCTAAATTTTTATACGATAATATGATTAGCATTTTCTTTTTTGGTTGCGGAAAAGTTTTTGTGTTTGAAGAACTTCTTATCCCCAGATTTCTCTAGCACCCCGTGATAATA
>CAZDTF010000140.1:0-3793 GCA_964508325.1 uncultured Nitrosopumilaceae archaeon
CCATGTTTAAAAGATTACTCCAGCAAAGGAAGTTTTTACTTACCTTATCGATAAGTTCTTGTGTTAAGAGTGGTTTGTTATCTTTTATTACAACTAGAGGACGCAGAACTCTTCCTGCATTGCAGTTTACATAAAGTCTCTTTGTAGAACCTTCAATATCAGATTGGTACAAAAATATGCCAATGTGTGGATGAATTTTGAAGTTTCTTCTTAGTTCACGTAATGAATCTACAAGCTTTTGTCCATCTTTATAATATCCAATTAATCTCCCATCAACAAAGATTCTAGTCCCTTCTTTTTTTAGTTCATCTTTTGCATCTGAAACATAAGTCACACCAAGATCATAGAGTTTTTCAATAATGTCTTCTGAGGGAACATTTACTGATATTATTGCGGAAAGAGCAAGATTCTTGACTAGCCCACAATTAGATCCTTCAGGAGTTTCACTTGGACATATTCTACCAAAATGTGTTGAATGTAAATCTCTTGCTTCAAAGTTTGGTTGACTTCGGCTCAATGGAGATTGAATCCTTCGAAGATGACTAATTGTTGAGAGATAATTCGTTCTGTCTAGGAGCTGTGTTACCCCAACTCTACCTCTTCCCCAATTTCCTGTGGCTATTGCATTATTTAGTTTGTCAGTAACTATGCCCGGTCTTACCGCAGCAGCAACTGCATTGATTCCTCTTTTTTGGCCAGATCTTTCAAGTTGATATTTCATATCTCTAACCAAGTTTCTAAATGCAGTCCTGAATAGATCTGCAAGCATTTGTCCTGCAAATTTTATGACTTTATTTCCATAATGATCTTTATCGTCAGGGGTAAGCCAACCTAGTTTTAATTCAATTAGTTTACATGCTGCTTCTCCAAGAAATTGTGATTTTTCCTTTCTATTATCAGGATGTTTACCAAGGTGTGGTAAGAGTCCCCAGTCAAGCAAAGTCTCAGCCCTCTTTATTTGAAACTCTTCTAGCATTCCTGGTGCGATTCTTTTGCTGATGTATACTATTGCATCTTTTGCAGTTGGTACATCACCTGATTTTTCAAAAGATGCCTCAAGTTCATCTTGAATATAATCAACTAGTGAAACTGCAGCTGCAATTTCTCTATCAGATTCAAGTCCTAATGCTCGCATTAAAGTGACTACAGGTATATCAACAGGTGAACCAGGTATTTTTGCTACAATCAATCCGTCATTTTTCATTATAAGTTCTAGCTTTGCGCGATAGCCAACAATTGATGAATATACTTTAGCTTTGAAAACAATATTTCCTCCAACAGTTTCTTTATCAACTATGATTTTATTGTAAGAAAGATCTTCAAGTCCAACGATCACACGTTCTGAACCGTTTATGATAAAGTATCCTCCAGGATCATTTGGATCCTCCCCATGTTCTACAAGTTTTTGATCGGAGAGATTATGTAATAGACATGCGTTTGATCTTACCATAACTGGCATGTCGCCAATGTGGACAAATCTTGATTCAAGAATTTTTCCATCTTCCACCACACTTGCCTCGAGCATTACTGGAGATGCATAGGTAACGTTGCGTAGTCGCGCTTCCATTGGAGCAATATGTGTTATTGAACCGTCAAGTTCCATCATTCGTGGTTGTTGTAATTTTAGCTTTCCAAGTTGGATTTTGTATGGATATTCCGCACTTTCTATTTCTATTTGCCCTACTTCATCAATTATACTTTGAAGGCCTCTTTCCAAAAATTCGTCATATGAATTGAGATGTTGTCGAGCTATACCTTCTCTTTTTAATATGTCTTGAATGATGGGCCATCGTTTGTTTGAAATATTTGCCATTACTCTTCCACCACGTATCTGTAATAGATACTCTCACCTGCAGTTGCACTTTTTCTTGTTATCTTTATCATATCACCAGGTTTAACTCCCAGTCCCTTTATGGCTGGATCATTTACGTAAATAAGCGGCATTTCAGTAGGTTTTGTATGAAATTTTTCAATAACTTCCTCGGCTTCCTTTTTTGTCATTATTTCATGTTTTGGGACATAGATATGATCTGGAACCAGTATGTGATCTTTTTTAGTTATCATGTAAAGAACTCCTTAGAACATTAGCTGTAAATGTACAATTAATCCACAAACTACAAACCTTTTGCCGAGAGGTTAATATATATGTAATTGGTGGGATTTGAAAATTACTGTTTCTTGTCAATAATTTTTTCCGCAACCTTAAATAGTGAAAAAATAATCCACCAAACAAGATGAGTACTCGTTTTAGTGGATTTGCATTGCTTGCAATTCTGGTTGCTGTAACAGTAACTATTCCAGTTTTTGCAGCCAATTCTACAAGCACACAAAATTCAAATGCGACACAAAATCCATACCAAAATCCTATACTAGCAGGTACACCAAGTCCTCAGACCACAACATCAAGTGCAATCACTGTCACAACTGACAAAGCGTCGTATAATGATGGCGACAAAGTATCCATATCAGGAACAACACAAGATTACATTTCTGGCACACCAGTTTCAGTCATAGTTAGAAATCCAATTGGGAATGTTGTATCGATAGCTCAAGTAGACCTTGCATCTGACAGAACATATTCCACGACAATTACTGCAGGTGGTGCTTTGTGGCAAGCTCCTGGTACTTATGAAGTAGATGTAGAGTTTGGCAGTAAAGATAGATCTGCAAAAACAACGTTCCAATTTACTGGTTCAAGTGGAGGACAACCATCTGGAAACACCATAGCAGTAGATGGTACTAGCTTTTCAGTTACGTATAGCATCACAAATGGCAAAGTGTTAGGAATCAAGGCTGACACACAATCTAAATCACTTATAGTGTCAATACAATCAACAGGAGATGGGCAATTAACCATAGACCTGCCAAGAGCGTTGATAGATGCAAAGATAAATAATCAAACAGATGACCAGTTCTTCGTTCTAAATGATGGTCAAGAATCTGAATTTACTGAAACCAAAACAGCCACAGACAGAACTCTAACAATTCCCTTCACTGTCGGAACTGAACAAATTGAGATCATTGGTACATGGATAGTTCCAGAGTTTGGCCCAATAGCAGCTCTAGTACTTGCAATTGCAATTATATCCATAATTGCTGTTTCTGCAAAGACCGGGCTAAGATTCATGCCAAAATACTAGAACATTCAATTTTTTTCATTTTTTAAATATACATAAATATCCATTCTTCCTAATCGCAAACAAGATGAGTACTCATAAAGAATACGCGCTGATCGCTATTCTTGCCACAATCGCTGTGGTAGGAGTGGTTCCAGCTTTTGCAGACTGCCCACCAGATTGTAATCCAAAGGCAACTTACAACCCTCTTAGTTACTCTGGACCAATTCTGCCAATATCTGTATCTACGGACAAATCAACATATGACCACAGCTCCATTATTATGGTAACCGGTCATGTGGATCATCCGTACCCTGGTCAAGATGTTGGCTTGAAAGTAATTAGTCCATCTGGAAATGTCGTAAGTGCTGCACAATTAACAGTTGATGGTAATGGGGACTATACAACAAAGTTAAGCACTGCAAGCCCGATATGGACAGAAAATGGAGTATACACAATTTATGTCCAACAGGGAGATGAACAAGCTAGAACTAACAAAGTTCAGGTTGAGATTACCGGTGAATTACCTGCACAACCACCAGCGATTCCAGAGTTTGGTCCAATAGCAGCTCTAGTACTTGCAATTGCAATTATATCCATAATTGCTGTTTCTGCAAAGACCGGGCTAAGATTCATGCCAAAATACTAGAACATTCAATTTTTTTCATTTTTTTAAA
>CAZDTF010000141.1:0-3705 GCA_964508325.1 uncultured Nitrosopumilaceae archaeon
AGGAAACAGAATACAAGACGCCTATCAAGGCTTCGGTAGCAAGACATTGAGTTTTTGAGAATTGATAGTAACATTCTAGCCTTTCTTGGTATGTCTTGGCATGATGGAATGTCTCCCAAAAATTTTCAGATGCGTGTTGGACAAAGAGCAAAAACTTGCGTATTGCTTCTTCAATTTTTGGTGATGGACTATCTTTTGTCAATCCAATTAAGATCTGCTCAAGCCTGCTTTCCAAATTTGATTCGTAAATCATCTGATAAAGATCCATTTCTTTTGTCACGCATCTTGTATCCAAGTGCATCATAAAAGTGTTCATTGAATAATTTTCAAGAAAAATTGTATAATAATATAGTATCTATATGGTTTTAAAAAAAATTAAAATTTTGAACTCAAATTTGCATAAAACCTTAAATAATTTAATCACGTACTAAATGTCCCTATCAAAGGACATCCTCCCAAGATAGGCGTCATGCAGTTAACAGGCGGGGCGCGGTTCAAGGAAAATCCCTTTCCGCACAAAAGGAAGAAGTTGGTCTATGGGATGAAAAACTCTCAAGAACCGATGACAAAGGTCATCGATAGGCTTCTTGGGTCCTGACGGATCCTACCCTTCCGCTTGACGTGTGCAACACACGCCTCTGCATGATAAATTTTTTCCCATGTTATCTTGATTAAAATCGACAAAATTATGGAAATTATTAGAATGCATTATACAATAATAGGACCGTCTTGTGAGAATCAAAATCAATGTCTAGTGCAAATAATAAGTGGGTATGGTATCTTTTTCCTTCAAACCTTGCAACTCAAGGTCTAAGTACTGTAATTCCGTTGTATGTAATTTTCCTTGGGGGAAACATTGGTGAAATTGCAATCATCGTTGCTCTTCAAAATGGGGCGTCAGCTCTTGGTTCCATATTTTGGGGAAAGGCAATAGATAAATTTCATGTACGCCGTGCGGTTCTTTTATCCTCCTTTTTTGTTGTAACGCTTTGCAGCCTTATGATGTATTTTACCAACAGCATAAACATTCTTTATGTAATTTCTCCCATCCTCGGTTTCTTTTTAGTTGGCAAAAATCCAGTGGCACAACTGCTTGTAATGGAATCCATCCATAAAAATCAGTGGAGCTGGTTGTTTGCAAGAACTTCAATCATTGGAACTTTTGGTATGCTTGGTGCCATGATAATTGGTACTATTGGCAGCGTGTATTTTGATTTAAAGCCGTATTTTTTGATATGTGCGGCATCATGTGTAGCTACAATGGGCCTCAGTATGCTGATAAAAGAATCCAAGTTCCATTTGGAAAGAAGTAGTATAGCACATTCAATTCATGGCTTGCGATATGTAATCTCGCATTTTCATCTTGAATTTCCAAAGATTCCGGAATTATATGACTATAAGCACATTATTGCAATTTTTAAGGGAAGGATAACTGACGAGATTGGAATTTTTTACATTACTAATTTTTTATTTTATCTTGGAAGTAACATCTATTTTACCGCCTTTACGCCATTTTTGAAAAAATATGGTTTTTCAAATTCAGGTGTTTTCTTAATTTACTTGATTCAAACAGCAGTAATGATCTCAATTTTCTTTTTAGCTCCACGATTCATATCAAAAATGGGCGAGCAGTGCTCTATATCTTTGTCATATGCTCCAAGAATAGCTGCGATTCTAATAGCTGGCTTGTTTATTCCAATCACAATAGGTCAAGGGTCTTTTATTGTAGCAATCATTTCGGCTTCTTTGATGGTTATTGCTTTTTCAATTTTCAGTACAGCAAGCTCGGTTATTTTTTTCAAAAACATTCCACAGGGTTTTGAAGGAAAATACCTGGGAGTAAATAGCTCAATTACCACAACTGGGCTTTTTATTGGCGCACTATCAACTGGCCTGCTTGCAAACTCGTTTGGATATACAACTGCCTATATTGTAGCCTCTGGAATCCTAGTTGCCTCTTTTGTTTTGTTTAGAGTATATTTCCGTTACAGCCTATCAAATAAGATGGCCTAAATGTAGCGTGCAGAAGATTGACTAGCAGGCATTGATGGCAGTTTGTCGTTAACTGCTGCCTCTGCAACTGCTGCTGCCTCTTGGAGGATTTTTTCTGATTCTTCAGTTGTTGCCTCTGAATCAATTCCAAAGTCTCCATTGTGGAATGTGTCTGTCATCAAACCGTTGAGCATCTCCGTCATTCCGCCTAGCTCTCGATCAGCTTCTGGCATGAATTTAATTAGTGATGATCTAAGGTTCTTCATAAGACCTATTGTTGGCATGATAGTGACAACAGTGTCTCCAAGATCATGGAAGGTACTTAGTCTAAGCTCAATTTGCTCTAGTGCCATCCTTGCATTTCCTAAGAGTTTGGTTACCTTGCGCACTTCGGCTAATTCTTTTGATAAAACTTTGCTAGCGGTAAGATCATGTTGTTGCGTTGCAATTACAATTCTTTTGAAAAGCTTTTCATCTCTTTGTTTTAGCTTTGTAATCATTCCATCCATTTTTGAAATTTGAGTCTGGAGTCTTTTTATTGCAGTCTCCATTCTTGGCTTTAACGCGCCCTTTGGTTTTATGGCGTCATTAAATCTCTCACCAATGCTTGGTGTTTGTGGTCTTTGCCAATTCTTTGTGAAAGTTGTCATGGTAAGGACTAAAAAAATTTGTTATTAATTAAAGGTGTGAAATGAGGTTCACAGTATACTAAATTTAGCTAACAAAACTATGCCTTGCCTCACAGATTATAAAATCTAAAAACGTGCTTTTTTAGTTATTTTAGAGCAAAGGTTCAGAAATTTTTGTATAACCTATATTGGATACATCCTCCCAATCTATCCTAGAAGCAAAGAATTATTGCGCTATCTGCATCGCAACGGTTCTCTGCGGATGGATTTTCTTTATGTGAATCTCCAGCGCACTGGTTGATTGCTGTGATTCACAGCAAAGTGGACATTTTTCCATTTTATTTAATGTCGATCCATCAAAAAAATCATATTTAAATATTTGTATTGACGGGTTTTGGAATCAAAAATAATTTTTCAAATCAAATAATTTCTAAAAACAAAAAATAAACATTTTTTAGAAATTTCCAGAGTTGGTTTTTTCTTAAATGAGACAAAATAATTTTTTAAAAAAAATTTTCCAAAGGAGATTTAGCCGTATAAGGTAAGCTTTGCTCAAATCTTTTCCAAAAAAGCTGGGGTTGAGGCCTAAATTAATTAGTAATTTTTATAAATTATATATATTTTAGATTAAAAATTCCTTATTTTAGTATACTGTTAGTATTATTTTAGTAATAATTTGAATTCATGGTAATAGTTAA
Source organism: uncultured Nitrosopumilaceae archaeon (assembly GCA_964508325.1). Lineage (GTDB taxonomy): Archaea > Thermoproteota > Nitrososphaeria > Nitrososphaerales > Nitrosopumilaceae > TA-20. Next base: position 3,320 of record CAZDTF010000141.1, read on the forward strand.
ACCTTTTTATTGTCGTTTGACCGAAACTTTTATTAGATAATAAATGACTCGTGAAACCTTCAGCTCTGGTGGAGGACGTTGTCCACGTTGTGGAAAAGGTCCAATGGTTACTGATAGTACTACTGGAGAAATGTTCTGCGGTGGTTGTGGTTTTGTTCTAACTGAAAGAGTAGAGGAATCTGGTCCAGAATGGAGATCTTTTTCAAAGGAAGAACATGAAGACCGAAGTAGAACTGGAACTCCAACATCACTTGCAATGCACGACATGGGACTAGCAACAATTATTGGTCCTGCAGACAAGGATGCATCTGGAAAACCTCTATCGGCATCTATGAAAAGTACGATAGAAAGACTGCGAACTTGGGATAGTAGAAGCCAAGTCCATG
>CAZDTF010000142.1:0-3697 GCA_964508325.1 uncultured Nitrosopumilaceae archaeon
AATTTTTAATGCAGTTTTTGACATGTTACCAAATCCAGAACCGGCATCAAGTACAATATTATCTTGCATTACTCTTCCAGAAATTCCTCTTGTACGAAACTCTTCATCTTTTCCAAGCGAGATGACAGAGTTAACTTTATCATATACAGGAATGACTTTTTCTAAAACATCGAGCACTTCGCCCCAATAGCCTCCAAGACCCACATGAAATTTAGAATAAGTGGATATTATATGTCAATCAGGATTTCATTTCAGAAATTGTTGCCGGTACACCTTCGCTGTATGATTTATACCCAAAGTCACATAGCTTTGTAATTTTCTCATTTGATGTTTTTATGGATGTAGTTAAAAGATTGACAAAATCACCTCCCATAACTGCTTTTGCCAAAATTGTTGGAATGGTTCCTGGTTCCTTTACCCCAAGTTCTTTGCAAACCAAGCTAACAAAATTCTTGAATGTAACAGGTGTTGAATCAGTAATAATAAAGGACTGGTTTATGGCATTTTTTTCGATTATAGATTCAAGAGCAGAGACAACGTCATCTACATGTACAAAGCTTCGATGATATTCTCCTGAACCAGGCATTCTAAACGAACCTTTCTTTAATCTCTCCACCAAGATTTTTTTGAACCAACCGCCGTTTCCATAAACGTCTCCAAGATATGCCACACTAAATGCGATTTTATGTTCTTTACAGTTTGATTCCAGAAATTTTTGAGATTCTAGTCTTAGTTTGGCATACTCGGTGTGCGGTTTTAGTGGTGAATTTTCATCTATGATATTATTTCCAGGATTTCCAAATACGCCAAGGCCTGATACATACACAATGAATTTGGCTTTATCTTTTAGCAGACTAAATAAATTTACAGTGCCATCATAGTTTACTGCTTTCAGAATTTTCTTGTCTTTTTCTCCAGGCCATGCAGCTGCAAGATGATATACGATATCATATTCCTCATCAGGTAGTATGAAATCAGGATAAGTAAGATCTCCTGTCACTGTTTTTGCAGCAGGATTTGAAATTCCTCCTTGTCTGACAAGGCAGGTAACTGTAGCCCCTCTATTAACTAGCTTATCGACAAGCTTTGAACCAATAAATCCTGTTCCACCAGTAACAAGGACTTTCAATGGTTGAAGATGAGATTTGTTGCTTAAAGACTTAGCCAGTTAACAAAATTAGTAACAAATCAAAAATTAAATCACCACAAGTCTTTGAAGTGGTATGTATTCTTGCCCCAAATGTAAGTCAAAGATTGAGATGCAAAAGACATTTAATCAAAAAATCGTCTTTGCTTGTCCGGATTGCAAATTAGAAGACATTGTAAACTATACCAAAAATACTGATGAGGCATATCTAGATTTTCTTAACAGATTTGACTCTGGTGAAATACCAAGCAAGAAAAAATCAGACACCATGCTTGAAAAAGAAGGCATAATCCAAAGTGAGGCCGAGATAAAAAAAATGATAGGAAATGCCAAACTTGATGAAATTACTCATTCTATTTTGTTTTCAAGAAAATACTATGTATCATATTTTAGAACATTAAGTGAACCTGAACCTCAGATGGGAAACAGGGTTTTAGAATCAGGATTAGATGACAATATTTCTCGTGTTTTAGAATCAAAAAAGATAGAAAAATTCTACAAGTTTCAAGAAGATGCAATATATCACATAATGATGGGAAATAACGTAATAATTAGTGCACCAACGGCTTCTGGAAAAACTGAAGCCTTTGTCATTCCTGTTTTAGAAAAGATTCTTGATAAGGAACAAAATAATGCCGTTCAGGCTCTTTTTATATATCCTACTAAATCTCTATCAAAAGATCAACTACCAAAAATAAAAGAAATTGCAGACGAGCTTGGCATCAAAGTGGAAATATTTGATGGTGATACAAAAGAGATTGACAGAAAGAAAATTTTAGAAAATCCGCCTCAAGTAATTATAACAAACTTTGATGTACTCCACTACCACATGTGGCATCGAACTAGGTTTGCGTCATTATTGAGCACAGTAAGATTTCTTGTAGCTGATGAAGCTCATGTGTATTCTGGAATATTTGGTTCTAATGTTCATTATATTATAAAGAGACTAAAAAGAATCGCTCCAAATTTACAAATCGTAGCTTCTTCTGCAACACTTGAAAATGCGTTATCATTTTGTGAGCAGCTATTTGGTGTACAAATGAAATTAGTAACAGGGTCTGGAAAAAAAGGAAAGACCGATTTTAGTATGCTGTTTCCATCGCTTAGAACGCAACGAGCATTGATGATTGAGATTTTAAAAAAACTTACTACGAAAAAACACAAGACGTTGGTCTTTAACAACTCGCATCTAAACTCTGAACTTTTAGCAATGCAAGCAAGAAGTCAAAAAATAGACATCAAGGTGCATAGAGCAGGATTGATGACAAATTATAGAAGATCAGTTGAAAATTCTTTTAAAAACGATACTCTAATGGCAATTTCTGCTACACCCACTCTGGAATTAGGAATAGACGTTGGTAATGTAGACGGAGTAATCTCATCTACCATACCAATCAATAGACTGGTTCAGAGAATAGGAAGAGCTGCAAGAAAGGGACAGAATAGTTATGCGTTTTTGGTTCTTGGAAATGATCCAATTTCACAATATTACAAAAATCATCCTAGTGACTATTTTGAAGACGTTGAAAAAATTTACATCGATCCCAAGAATCCCTTTGTAGAAGAGTTTCAAGTACTTGCAATGGCCTGTGACAAGCCTATTGCAAAACACGAACTAGCTGAACATGGTGAAGCAATTGCAAGACATGTGGCTGTTGGCAATCTTGTATTAATTGAGAACAGGTACGTTCCAAATTATGAACAGATCAAATCTTTGCTTGAGGATTATAGCATAAGGGGAATTGGAAAGTCAATTGATATTTTTTTCAATGGTAAAAAAATTGGAGAGCGAAATCTCCCAATAGCGCTTGAAGAGCTTCATGAATCAGCTGTTTATTTTCTGGCTGGAGTAAGATACAAAGTAAAGGAACTTGGCTACCCTGAAAAAATGAATGCTAGACTAGAATATCTTCCAAGAGACTATCCGTATTATACAAAAGCGTTAACAGAAGAATGGCCAACAATAGAAACGGTTTATGAAAAAAGAAACGCAAATGGAATCGAGGTTGGGTTTTGTAAATTACACATACAAAAAAGAGTTTATGGTTATGTTAATATCGAAATTGGTCATGAAGTCACACAAGGTCAACGCGTATTATTAGAAAAACCACTAGAATTTGATTTTATCACAAAAGGAATCGTGTTCAAAGCACCAAAACCCGTTAATGAGATAAGAAAATCTGAAAACGAGGAATATACCGAAGCCAGTGGATATCACGCAACGGAGCACGTTGTAATAGAAGGAAGCAACATGATTACAGGTGGAGTATCACAAGATCTTGGAGGCATATCACTTGGCACATCAGGACTTGTCTTCATTTATGATTCAGCAATAGGTGGTAATGGTGCAAGTAAAGCACTTTACGACAGGTTGGAAAAGGCGTTTGAGCGTAGCTTACACATTGTAAAGGAATGTCCATGCAAAAGTGAGTCAGGCTGCCCAAGGTGCACGTTTTCCTATAGATGTGGTAACAACAATGAATATCTCCACAAGCTTGCTGCCGTGGAAATTCTACAAAGAATTAATGATGGTGAGACAACCGAGGTTTC
>CAZDTF010000143.1:0-3686 GCA_964508325.1 uncultured Nitrosopumilaceae archaeon
TTAGAAATGAGATTTTTGATGTAACAGATGTTTTTTTGACAAAAAATACAGAAAACTCTCCAGTCAACTTTACTATATCTAATGAAGAGTTACTAACAGCATACAGTGAAGCAGAAAAAAGAAAACTTGAAGTCATTGGAATTTTCCATTCCCATCCAGATTCCATAGCATATCCGTCTTTGACAGACAAGAAATACATGGAGATAAATCCAGTTCCATGGGTCATATTTTCTGGTAAAAATAAAGAATTCAAAGCATATATTTTTGAATCAGAAATTATTCAGATATCTTTAGAAATAAAATAGAATTATTTGTGAATATTTTTTTTGTGTCTTTCCAAGTGTTCTTTATCGAAAAACGTAGCGTCACATTCTTTGCATTTGAGCTGAGTTTTAAAGCCCCACAATTACAATTACATACAAGCAAGTTGCGTAAAAGGATACCGTAAATCATTTAGAGAGACTAAAAGAGACTACAACACCATCAGGCATGTTTTTTAGAAATTTCTTGTCAGTAATCTTGATTTTTCCTATAACATTAACAGGTGAATAAGGTCTTACCTCTCCTTTTTTGCTTATAGGAGTAGGCCCAAAGAAAAGGCAAATTGCTTTTCCGTCTGGCCAATATGCAACGTCCCATAGATCGACCAAAGGTTTTGCAATTTCTGCACCTACAGTGATAGGTGTTTCATTGGTATAAAGCTCTTCACCCCAAGAGTTTATCGTTACATCAAGGGGCAGACATTTAAGAAAAGAAGAAACTGTCTTAGGTGCTAGTTGATCATCTAATTCTAAATCTACAGTATTTATTTTTGGAATGCTCAGTGTAACCCTATGGATCATAGTCGATCTTGTGATTTAGATTAAATATCCCTTCCCTGAATTATCAAAATATGGACATTCACGTATACGATACATATGTAGAGGCCAAGGATGGTCACACTATGCACTTTGATGTTATTACCGATGTCAAAGACCACAAAAAGGCAATTGAGTATGCAAAGCAATGGCTAAAATCAGTCGGACAGGCAGATGCAACAGTTACAACCGAAGAATGCCAATTTTGTCATACTCAAGGGGCCCCAGAACCAATAGCAGAACAAATCCGCAAAAATGGATATTTCATCCAAAAGATGGAAGGCTGCCCATAAACTATTTTTTACTTTTTTAACTTTATCAGGTAAAGTCTTTTTAGAACTTCCATCACAAATGAGAGTATGACTAGAACTAAAAAGTCCGTTTACAATAAACTAACAGTAGAGGGCGAAATACAGACCCGTTGGATTTGCGGGTGTTTTGAGACAGTAGATGGCTTTTTCAAATTCTGCTCTGAACACAATGAGGCAATGAAAAAAACCATCGAAGCTCAAATAGATGAGCTTGATATGACTAGAGTGATTAAGGACAAAAATTCAAACTAGACTTACAGTACAAAAATAGCGACAAATGCAGACACAAAGACTATGGCTACAGTGTTTAATAATTTAATGACAGTATTTAATGCAGGTCCTGCAGTGTCTTTGTAAGGATCTCCAATTATATCCCCAACTATTGCTATCTTATGCTCTTCGGTTCCTTTTTGTTTGTTAATTTCCATGTATTTTTTTGCATTGTCCCATGCACCACCAGTATTTGCCAGATGGAATGCTAAGAATATGCCTGTAATTACTGCACCCATTAAAAGTCCAACTACTGCAGATGGACCCAAAATTATACCAAGTATTATAGGAGCTGCAATTGTTATGGTTGCAGATTTCCAAAGCTCACGTAATGAAGCTACTGTTGCAACATCAACACATTTTGCATAGTCAGGTTTTGTTTTGCCTGTCAGAATGTCAGGAGTTTCTTTGAATTGTCTTCTTACTTCTTCTACCATCTTAGAGGCTGCTCTTGCTACTGCAGAAATAAGCTGACTTGTAATAAAGAACGGCAGTAGACCACCTACAAGTAATCCAATAACTACCGCCGGATTTGAAAGACTATAATCAAAAACATGATGAAATACCTTTCCTGCCTCATATTGAAATGCCTGAATCATAGCTAGAGCAGCTAGACCTGCACTTGCAATTGCAAACCCTTTGGTAACTGCTTTTGTAGTATTTCCAACTGCGTCAATTTCATCTGTGACTTTGCGGTTTTCTTCTCCCATACTTGTCATTTCTACAATTCCACCAGCATTGTCACTGATAGGACCAAATGCATCTATACTCAATACTATCCCTGCAAGGCTTAACATTGCCATTGCAGTATGGGAAGTACCAAATATTCCATAAATCGTAGCCTGTGCTGGATCTGGTGCAGCAGATGACGCCAACACATATGATGTAGCTAGAGCAACAGTAATGGCAATCATAAATGGACCTGTCGAACGCATCCCTTGAATAATTCCCATCAATGTAAGTGATGCATATCCCCATTTTGCAGAACCTGCAATTTCTTGGACTGGTTTGAATCTATAGCTTGTAAAATAGTCGGTAATCCTCTGTATTATTGGTACTAGAATTACGCCTATCACTGTACTACCAAATAGTGCATATGCAATCTGCGTCTGACCAAGAAACAGATATGTAAAAACAAAATTAAGTGCAATTGCTATTGCTGCGGAAACATAAAATGCGTTTGCAAGTGGTTTGTTTACATCTGTCATCTTTCTTGGACCTATGGTTGCAATACCAATTATAGATGCAAATAATCCCGAGGCGCCAACCAACATAGGATAAAATAGCAAATTCCCATGAAGTTCAATCAGTCCAGCAATCAGTAATGATGCAAGCATGGTTACAATATATGATTCGTAAATATCAGAACCCATGCCAGCTGCGTCTCCCACATTGTCTCCTACGTTATCAGCAATAGTAGCAGGATTTCGTGGGTCATCTTCTGGTATATTTGCCTCGACTTTTCCTACTAGATCTGCACCCATGTCTGCAGCTTTTGTGAAAATTCCACCGCCTACCCTGATAAACAAGGCAATCAAACTAGCACCTATACCAACCCCTGCAATTGTGATAGGATCTGGATATGCAAAATAGAGTAAGCTTATACCCAAAAGGGCCATAGCTGGAACAGCAAGGCCTACTGTTGCTCCACCTCTAAAGGCAAGGGCAAAGGTATGTCCAAGTCCTTTTCCTGATGCGTTTGCAGCACGAACCGCGGCTTTGACTGTGATTTTAAGTGAGATCAATCCTGCAATAGCAGAAAGTCCAGCACCAACTGCAAAAGCAATGCCGTTAGTAGTTCCAATTGCAGCACCAATCAGGACTGCAAGACCTATTGCTATTGGAATAACAATTCTAAACTCTCTTCTCAAAAATGCCATTGCACCAACCCCTACCGCATTTGAGATATCCAGCATTTCTTGTGTTCCAGGTTTTTGTTTAGATACCCAGGCAGCAAGGATTGCAGCAATAATAAAAGCAACAATTGACGCACCAACAGGAATCACGAGTTCTTTGAGCGTCATTTACTGAATTTTTGCCTATTCGCGGTAAATATAAACCATTTTAGAATGAATTATTTTCTTTTTTTGTACGGCGCAAAAGTTTTTCCTGCAATTCCTTGTCTTACTAAACTGTTAAATCTTTTTCCATGGGAAAGATATGGGAATCGCAGGTGGATCAACTCGTGAACAATGGTGTTTTCCAGTGTTTTTTCATCAGGCATTTTTCTAAAATTTACAAAAATCAA
>CAZDTF010000144.1:0-3659 GCA_964508325.1 uncultured Nitrosopumilaceae archaeon
ACTAGAAAGCGAGCAAGCAAACGTCACAATACTAGTCAATACAAAAGCAATAGGGCCAAAGATACTGGAAATTGCCAGTGAAGCTGAAGCATCGTGGGACGCATACAAGGAAGAATATGGCAAATGGGGCTTGACTACTGAAGAGTTTAAGCAGAGTTTGATGGACGTAGTTCATCAATTCAGTTAGGTTTGAAACATGGTCGATTTTCACTATCTTGAAGAGGTAGCGGGAAGGATAAAGTCAGACAGACAACAATTAACTAATGTGGACGCTGAGCTTGCTAGAGCCAATTTTAGGATTCATGAGTTGCCATTAAAGAGTGTCACAGAATCCACCTTTGCAAAGATGATAGGAGAGCAGTATCATGATGAATTGGGTGAACTTGAAAAGATTAAAAATGAACTTGTATCTGAGAAAGAAAAACTAAGTGAAGCAATTAAAAACGATACCAATACTTTTGTTACGGAGATCACTTCTCCTGAGCTGGTGATTCCATTAGAATTACCTCCAAAATTTCAAGAAGGAAATACAATTTTCAAATACAAAAACGGAGCCAAATTTACCAACATATTTGACATATTGAGTGAGCTCCTCGGGCTTAGTGCCCCAATATTAGTCAAGGATGTCATGTTTTCATCGTCTGAAATTGTTGTCAAAGTTTCAGATGAATATGAAGCAAAGCAAAAATTCATCAGCAGCATGAACGAAGTTCAAAAAACTCTATCCATAAAGAGAAGATAACATGTGGAACTGTTGGATTTGAAGTTCACTTTGATACACTAGAAAAATCAATTAATCATAGGTAAACAATCGATCATCGGGTTCACGACCAAACATCTTAACAGATGTTTGTATAAGAAAAAGATAGTTACCCTTTAGCACAGCCACCTTGGCTTTTTGCTTACTACATTTTTTTACAAATTTAACGTCTTTGGTCACAATAGTCAAGTCGTTGTTTTTTGCATACTTCATTATTGCATCATCCTCCATTCCAGCAGGCAAATCGACATGATGACCAACACAAATGGACTTGTGGTTTTCATCAATTTCCGCTTTATTAGAGAAATAATTGCCTGCACAATGTTCGTCAAATAACAAATTCATTTTGTTGGTATTTCTTACTGTGTACTACGATTTAAAACCACTTCGTGGACAAGAAACTTTTAATCCTGTTATGTCCTTCTTTATGGTAAAATTATCTCCGACCAAGCCCAGCAAGGATATTGTCCGTGCGTACTGTTAGGTAGAAACGCATTTTAGGCTAATAAAAAAACACTCAGTTCGCATGAGGTAAAATCCCCAACTCTTCTCATAGTAGGAGGCGATAATTATCCTGTGATAGAGATATGAATCAAGAGGCGTTGGATAAACTAAAAACTGAGAAAAATGGTAATTGTGCCTGTGATCACTCATCTTTTTGAAGAACGAGGAACCCCTGAAGTAATATCGCGGCTTGCTGCTGACTGGTTTATAATTCATTTAGAAAAACAGAGTGGAAAACAATGAATATAATTTTCAAAGATAGAGTAAATGCAGCAAAAAAACTTGCAGAGAAATTGTTATGGTTAAAAAAAGAAACCCCGATAATTCTTGCAATCCCTAGAGGCGGAGTAGTTATTGGTGATATTATTTCTTCTATTTTAGGTTGTAAATTGGACATTATAGTTTCAAGAAAAATAGGCTCTCCAGATAATCCAGAACTTGCATTAGGTGCAGTAATGCATGATGGAAGTTATTTTCCTAATATTGAAATTACAAGAATGCTAAATGTTCCAGAAAATTATATTGAAGAAGAGATTACAAGACAGAGAAAGGAAATAGATCGCAGACTAATAAAATTTAGAGGAAGTATGGAATATGATTTATCGGGAAAGACCGTTGTTATAGTTGATGATGGAATTGCTACAGGTGCAACCATGTTTGTAGCTGCTCAATGGGTAAAAAAACAAAAACCAAAGAAACTTGTTATAGCAATACCTGTTGGACCTCAAGAAACCATCACTAAACTAAATCAAATTGCTGACGAAGTGATAGTTTTACAATCTCCGTATATCTTCATTGCTGTAGGTGAATTTTATCAAGAATTCGATCAATTCAGTGACAGCGAAGTGCGAGAAATCATGAGTAAACACGGGTACAAACTGAAATTTGAATAAGGATATAACAAGGAACTACAGCCATTTTTTTGTGAAACGGAAAACAAAAAAAATTCTAATGATTTTAATGGCAGTTGGATTTGGTGCAATAATGGTAGGAAGCTCAACTGTAGCGTTATTTGGTGGTTTTGGCAATCCAAAGAATACAGCTCAAAACAATGGAATTACAATAACGGGTACACCTGCAGATAATTACAAAGACAAAGACCGGCCAACTTTTTGTGATACAAGTGATGCAAAATCTAACAAATACATAACAGAGTTCAAGATTCCTACTGCTTGCACACAGCCGTTAGCTATAACAACAGATTCCATTGGAAATGTCTGGTTTATAGAGTCAAACACTGGAAATATTGCAAAGTTTGAACCTTCTTCTAAAAATTTTACAGAATATCCAAATCCATTATGGAAACAACATGAAAAGGCAATGATGTGGGGAATTGGTTATTTGTCTGATGGAAACATTTGGTATACTGATTCTGGTCATAATTTAATTTGGAAATTCTCTCCTATAGACAAAAAATATTCCAGTTTCAATTATCCAGCAACTTTGGGTCAAGAGGCATTTCCTCAGATGCTTGTAGCATCTGGAAAAAACGTTCTAGTAAATGATTTTACGGGAAGAAAAATAACGTCCTTTAATTTAGATCAGATAGGTTCAACCATAGATTATTCAAGAATACCATCACTAGGAAACTATAACTTTACGAGTGACATGGCAGTAGATTCAAACGGAAAAATTTGGTACACAGTGTGGATATATCAGCAAGGAGGAATTCTGACAAGCTATGATCCACAAACAGGAAACAGAACACAATTCAATCTTCCTTCAGGAATTCTTGCTCCAAATGGAATTTCAATTGGTCAAGACGCTAAGATTTGGATTACCGATACTGCAAGTAGCCTCTTTTTCAATTTTGATCCTCAATCACAACAATTTACAAAATTCAACACCCCTTTGCCTCCTGAATCTACATATGGAAACGTGTCGGGATTAATTAAAACGCCAATTTCAAGGCCATATTGGAATCATATTGATGACATTGGCAGAATCTGGTTTAATGAACAGGTAGCAAATAGCATTGGAGTTTTTGATCCCTCAAAAAATTCTCTTGTGGAGTATCTAGTTCCTTCCAAAAATCCGAACTGGTCTGACTGTGGAAGCTTACAAGACTGTGGGGTAGCTCAGGTGCTTGAGTTTACAACAAATCATGACAAGGTATGGTTTACAGAATGGGTTGAAAATAACATTGGCTTGCTTGATCCAAGCGTACCGCTTCCAATTGATGTAAGCACAACTCCAAATGACGTCATCATCCACCGAGGAGAGAATTTAACCATATCATTTACCATAACTCCCAATGAACAAATCATCGATCCTATCACATTGGTAACGACAAATACTGCCAATCTTAACGATCTTGTTGTTTCAGGGGATCATCAAAAAATCACTATGGTAAGTCAACCAAAAAATGTCCAAAAAAACATTTCTGCAAACAATT
>CAZDTF010000145.1:0-3637 GCA_964508325.1 uncultured Nitrosopumilaceae archaeon
TTAACATTTCACTTTTTGCCGTACCTGGATCTCCTACAAGAAAGATGTTAATGTCACCACGAATCTTTGCACCATCAGCAAGTACTCTTTGAGTAGAACCAACAATCAAAAGCAAAATTGCTTCCTTGATTATTTCGTGTCCGTGTATATGGGGTGCAAATGATCCAACTAGTCTATCGTAAATATCAGTATTTTTTGCAAGAGATTTAATTATTTTTTCTTCGTCTGGTGAAATTTCTTCTCTTTCTGTACTTCTCGAGGTCTTGCTACCTCTCCCTCCGAGAAATTCTATATTGTTTCCTTGTATTCGTAATCTATAGATTCCAGTTTTTCCGCGCATTGATGGGATGTGTTCTTGTTCAATTCTTACTATTCCGGTAAGGATTACTCGATCTCCCGGTCTTGCATTATCAACTAAATCTTGTAACACAGTAACATCCACATAATGCGGAAGCTGTCCTGGTGGTAGATCTTCTGGTAGTTCTTGTAGTCTTACCATTTGAAAATCTATGAAACGACTTTTTTCTGGGCTAATTTCTAGATCCCTGTGAGTACATTTGCCATCACTACACTTTAGTGGTGCATTAAACTCCAGTCCTTTTTCGTGTACTACACTAGTTGGGTGACCTTCTGGACAAATGAATACAAGTTCTTTTGCAAGTGGTTTTATTTCAGATGATCTCACAACCATACCTGATACGCTTGTTAATTTCCCAATGACTTCAGCGTTTATCTCACGTAAGCTGCGTTGTGCAGGATAGTTTGCAATTCTTACTCTAACATCATGCCTAATTTTTTCTGCATATTGTGGAAGCCTCTCCTTAAGAATATCTTTTATTGCACCTGCAAACATGCTTAGAATTTCGTCTGGATTAGTGTTGAAAGTAGATTCAATTTCTGGAACAGATACAAGATCATTGTAATCAACTACAAGATATTGAATTTTCTTTGCCATCATTTGATCTATTTCTTCAACATATTTGTAAGCGCCAGATTTGTCTTTGAATTGAGTTAGAAATTCTTTTACCTGATCTGTACGTTTTCCGGTAGATGCTATGGATTCAGATTGTGTTGTTATTTCTTGTCACCTAAGATTTGTTTTTTAAAATCAATGCTCTGTAAATGTATTGCGTCAAATAAAGCACGTTCCTCTATTGAAAGTTTTTTTGCGAGATCAGATGTCATCTTTGAAGAGTCTGCAAGTCTAATTATTTTTCCTTGTCTTTTTCTCATAAGAGTATTTAACATGCTTTCTACTTTGTCACGATCCTGTTGTGGAAGTCTCTCTATGTATGAATTCACTTTAATATAGAAATCAGAATCAAGTGTAGAAAGATCAAAATCGCCTTGTACATTTTCCTTTACCAGAGCTTGTTTCAAAGCAACAATCATGTCTGTATCTTGTACTTCTACAAGTTTTTCTAATGCTAATACTTCAGCTACCCAACGTGGTATGCTCAAGATTTCACCATGTTTTGCATCTATTGACACGCCCAGTGCATCGACCTTTATATCATGATTAAAAGTAACTTTGACGTCTTGTAAGCCGTGTCCGATCGTATGAAGTTGGGTCAAATCTGAGGTATTCAATATCCGTCAAGCATGCTCCGTCCAAGCATTTAACTAATCCGATCGATCAATTCCGTTAACAATTTGCTCTGATCATTTGATCTTAGCCGTAATTTTATTAGTGAGAGAGAAACGTAAACAGCCTATGACTGAAACTTCCATGTGGGTAGAAAAATACCGCCCCATTAAGCTTTCTGCCATAATAAATCAAAAGGAGATCATTGGTAGTTTAAAATCTCTATTAAAAAACACTGCAGAAATGCCACACCTTATGTTTTCTGGATCTGCCGGAGTTGGTAAAACTACTACTGCAATATGTCTGGCAAGGGAAATTCTAGGTGATTATTGGAAAGATTATACTCTTGAATTGAATGCATCAGATGAACGTGGAATAAACATGGTAAGAGATAGAGTGAAAAAATTTGCACGTTTTTCAGGACTCGATACAAAAATTCCATTCAAATTAATAATTTTAGATGAAGCCGATGAAATGACTGCAGATGCACAAACTGCCTTGCGTAGGATAATAGAAGATACTGCTAGATATTGTAGGTTTATCTTGATTGCAAATAATATATCAAAAATCATAGAACCACTCCAGAGTAGATGCGCTGTTTTCAAGTTTACAAGAATCTCTGAAAATGATATAATATCACATCTAGAAGAAATTTGTAAAAAAGAAAAAATAAAATTTGATAAAAATGGACTTGGAACTATACATGATTATTCTGAGGGCGATATGCGTCATGCCATCAACATATTACAAGCAACTGCAAGTCTTGGAATAGTAAACGAGTCAAATGTAAAGGCGGCATCTGGTCTTACAAAGACAAATGATGTTGGCGAGATCTTGAACCTTGCAATTGCAGGAAAATTGTCAGAGGCACGAAACAAAATGATTGAATTAATTAAGGTATATGGGATGTCGGAATCAGATTTTTTGAAATATTTGAATGAATACGCATACAAAATCAAAACTATCCATCTTTCTGAAATATTGGAATCAATCGCAAAATACGATTACCGATTAATCGTTGGTGCCAATCCAGAAATTCAGCTCTCTGCACTTTTAGCAGAGCTTGGTAAAATAGGAAAATAGCGCAGAGAGAGGGATTTGAACCCCCGCGTGCTTGCGCACATAGGCTCTCAAGGCCCACGCCATGCCGGGCTAGGCGACCTCTGCAGTTTCTGTTCATAAAAACTAGTTAAAATTTGTTTAAAACATCACATACAGTTTTTGTCATCGATTACAACACAAAAATGAGACTTAGCACTTGCTAGAAATGCAAATTAAAAATAAATAAAGAATTGAAAAGTTTAGTGGTGTGCGTGTGGATTAACAGAGCCGGTTTCCATTTTTGTGAAGGTTCCTGCTGCTTTCTCATGAGCTTCAAGATTTGACTGATCAACTTTGATTGCTTGTGGAGGACAAACGGAGACGCAAGCCATACACCAAATGCAATCATGTTCTCTTATAGGATCTGCCTTGTCTGTGAAATCAGCACGATGTTCTTTTTCAGAACTTCCAGTTCCAGCAAATTTTTGATCTTTAGCTTTTACTGCTGGAACATCTTTTTCAGTTCTGTACCACTGAAAAACTTGTACTGGACACGCTTCTATGCATGCACCATCTGCGACACAAGAATCCCAGTCTACTGCGACCATTGTGCCACTTACACCTAATGGTTCTAGTTTCTCACCACGGGCCTTGTAGGCATCAATAACTTCTTTATTTTCAGCTGCCTCTGCCTTTCTACCTGGGCCCCATACAAAGTGGAAATGTTCACCATCCTCAAGTGCTATTTTTCCAATTGGCTTCATTCCTTTTGGAAAATCTTCTGGTATTGGCATAGGGTGTTTGCAAATAATATGTTATTTAAACCTAGACAAAGTTAGTTTAAACTAACTGAACCTAATTATCTCTTTTTCGTGAATATCCATATTTAACTGATCAACTTTGATTGCTTTTGTTGGACAGACTTCTACACATGCCATACACCATATACAATCCGCTTCTTTTACTGGACTTGCCTTATCAGAATAGTCTTTTCGATCATTTCTTCCGGTT
>CAZDTF010000146.1:0-3621 GCA_964508325.1 uncultured Nitrosopumilaceae archaeon
AAAGAGATAAAAAGTGCATATAGAAGGCTTTCAATAAAATATCAACCTGATAGAAATAAAAATGAAAAAGATGGTGAAAAATTCAAACGAATTATAGAAGCGTATCAAACCCTCAGACTTGAAGAAAAGAAGAAGAATAAAAGATCAGAAGTCGATATAGCTTCCACTTATGCTGAGTTTTGGAAACAATATGACAATAACATAAATGAAGAATTTCAATCTACCAAGACAAATTTTTCTGGATTTAAGAATCCATTTGGTGTTAATGCTCCGGAAACATATAGCCATAACCAAGAAAAACAACCTTCACAGATTTCTACACACGTCATTTTGTATGCTGGTCTAGGTCTAGTAGCATTGTGGATAATTCTCTCGGAGATTCTAAAGTAGTTTGATAAGGATTAATACATAAATAAATAATTGTCATTATGGAAAGTGAGTCAAAACCAAAGGGCAAACTAAGGACTGGTTTTACAACAGGAACTTGTGCTACGGCTGGTGCTAAAGCAGGAATCTTTGCCATTTTAAATCAAAAAAAAATAGATTTAGTAGATGTAACTCTACCCAAAAAATCTAAAATTCAAATTAAGATTGCAAGTTGTAGATTTGATAAACAAAGTGCAAAATCTTCTGTAATAAAAGATGGCGGAGATGATCCGGATGTAACACATGGTGCGGAAATAGTTACAGAGGTTTCACTTACTGATAAACCAAATCAAATAGAGATTGATGGTGGGGAAGGGGTAGGACGAGTAACAAAACCTGGTCTTGGTCTAGAAATAGGATTTGCAGCAATAAATCCAACTCCAAAAAAGATGATAATTGATAACATTCAAGATATTGGAAAAGAGATTCTTAAAAAAAATGGCATAAGAGTAATTGTCTCAGTCCCAAAAGGAAAGGAATTAGCATCAAAGACTGATAACCCAAGACTCGGGATTATTGGAGGAATTTCAATCCTTGGTACGAGTGGAATTGTGATACCATATTCTACCGCTTCTTTTGCTGCTTCAATCAGACAGAGTCTTGATGTTACAGTTGCAATGAGAAATGATACGGTCGTACTAACAACAGGTGGAAGAAGTGAAGATTTTTCAAGAAATATCATAAAACTTCCAGATCATTGTTTTATCCAGATGGGAGATTTTTCAGGGTATACAGTTCAACAGTGCGCAAAACGACCAATCAAAAAAGCTTACGTTGCAGGTTTTATAGGTAAGCTAACAAAGATGGCAATGGGTGTAAAACAAACTCATGTCAAGGGCTCAAAAGTCGATATGCAGTTTCTGTCAGAACTTGCACAAAAATGTAATGCAAAAAATGAAACAATATCAGAGATAAAAAAAGCAAATACAGCAAGGCACGTTTATGAAATAATCATAAAAGAGAACGTTACTGGTTTTTTTGACAGGATTTGCTCAGAAGCCTATAATCAACTAAGAAAACATTCGGAAGCCAAGTTTGGGCTTGATGTAGTCATGTTTGATTGTGATGGCAAGATTATAGGGCGTTATCCTAGATAGTAACAGAAATCTTTAGATCTAAAAAAATTTAAACTATGGAAAAAGTTGCTATCCTTGCAATTACAAAAAATGGAATATCAATAGCTTTATCATTGAAAAAACAATTCCCTTCTTGGAAAATTTTTGCACCATCCAAGTTTTCAAATAATGATTCACAGATAGAGTGGTTTGAAGATCCGACTACAGCAAAAACGGGAGATCTCTTCAGGACTAATGAGGCTCTCATATGCATATTCTCACTTGGTGCAGTAATTAGATTGGTAGCACCTCATATGAAAGACAAAAAGACAGATCCTGCAGTAGTTGTTATTGATGATACTGGCAAGTTTGCAATAAGCACCTTATCAGGACATTTAGGAGGGGCAAACCAGCTTACAGAAGATATTTCCAAGGTTTTGGGCGCAACACCTGTCATTACAACTGCTGCAGATGTAAATAAAACAATAGCAGTTGATTTAGTCGGTAAAGAATTCGGGTGGAGGATAGATGATGATTCAACTGTCACCAAAGTTAGCGCATTTATGGTAAATGAAGAAAAAATTGGAATTTATCAAGATGCTGGAGAAAAAGAATGGTGGGCCCCAAAAAAAGAATTTCCAAAAAATGTCACAGTTTACAATAGTTTTGAAGAGTTGAAGAATTCTAATTCAAGAGGGTATTTGATAATTTCTGATAAAGAAATAGAAGAGAAAGAATTGCTAAAAAATGCAGTGGTATATAGACCAAAGACTTTGGTTGCAGGAGTTGGTCTACACTGGGACACTAGCAAAGACACAATCAAAGAAGGTATTGAATTTTGTATGAAAAAATTCAAGCTCAGTCCAAAATCAATTGCAAGATTTTCATCAATAAAAAAAGAAGTTAATGTGATAGGATTACAACAACTTGCAAATGAGTGGAACATTCCAGTGGATTATTTTGAAAAAGAACAGCTTGCTCAAATTGCTATACCGAATCCATCTGATACCGTGCAAGCCTTTGAAGGTACTCCAAGTGTATCAGAAGCCTCTGCAATGCGAAGTTCTAATGGTAAACTAATAGTTGAAAAACAGAAATTCCCACCAAATTTAACTGTAGCAATAGCGAGAATCTCAAAATGAAACGTGGTTTATTATTAATAGATAGAGGTAGTAGAGAGGATGAGGTAAAGGACGAATTAAGATACATTTGCTCCAAAGCCAAGGAATCTGGAGGTTATCAGTTTTCAGACTATTGTTTTTTGGAGGTAGTTCCTCCATTCATTGAGGAAGGCATGGAAAAGTGCCTCAAACAAGAGTTAGATGCTTTAACAATTGTTCCCTATTTTTTGTATCCAGGAAAAAAAGTCAAACTAGCAGTAAACAAGACTGTTGAGATGGCACAAAAAACAAAAATGATGATCAAAATTGCAAAACCAATCACTTTACACAAATCTTTGCTAGATATTGTACATGCAAAAGTTGATGATGTTATTGCAAAAAACAAGATCATGTATTCAAAAAAAGAGACGGATGTATTGCTTATTGGTCATGGAAGCAAGGATCCTAACGCAAAAACCTCACTACAATATGTAGTAGATGGATTAAAAAATTCGTACCGAAATGTAACTCTTTGTTGGTTAGAAATTGAATGTCCCAACATCAATCAAGGAATAGAAGCTTGTGCGAAAAGTAATCCAAATGTATTGATTATTGTTCCATATTTTTTGCATAGGGGCGCACATATCAAACGAGATATCTATGAAGATTTAAATCCGGCAATTGAAAAATCTGAAATTAAAAATATTTTCATAACAAAACACCTTGGTACTGATGATAAATTGATAGATTTAGTTATAGAAAGAGCGAAGGAAGTAGAGAAATGATTACTCAAAAAGGTCAATCAATTGAAGACAAAAGTATGGAGATAATTGAAAATGAGATAGGATCACATCCATATTCAAAAGAGGAATGGCCAGTAGTTAGAAGAATCATTCATGCAACTGCAGATTTTGATTTTGCAAGACAAAACATGATTATTTTTCACAAAAATGCCATATCAAGAGGCATTAATGCCTTGAAAAATGGGTGCAATATCATAGTAGATGTTAATGGGGTCATAGGTGGATTTAACAAGGAAA
>CAZDTF010000147.1:0-3615 GCA_964508325.1 uncultured Nitrosopumilaceae archaeon
GTCGTTTACTACCTTTACCATAGATGCTGGAACACTCGTGTTTATTCCAGATTTTGTTGCAAATTCGCGGCTCATGGAAATGGCTGATTCTGTTGCCTTTTGCCATGCTGCAACATATGCACGCTGAAGACTAGTGATTGATTGATGGTATTGTGGTATTGATTTTTCTACCTCATCAAAAAATCTGTCTGCGTTGTGCTTGTAAACTGCGTGGATTTCTTTTGATTCTGTGTGGAACTCTTTTTGTTCCGAGTTTGATTTACTCATAGGATCCAATGATTGCCAGTGCAATATATATCTATTGGTAATAATTGGTAATTAAAACCATTACTCATAAGAGTTGAAACTGACCACATATCCCAAACCAATCATGTGATGATTCTGGATTTTTTACAAAAATGGATCCAAGATGCGATCAAACTCAGTAACAAAAATCTGAACAATTTTGGTCGTTTGTTGATCATCGGTAGATATTTCTTCCGGGGTTTCGTCTGACTCTATTTTTCGTTCAATAATATCTGTCAATACATTGCACTATATTTTCGTAATCAAAAGGATTCACCGTATAGAATGTGTCTTCATATGATGGATACATAGTTCTATGAGCTAAAATAAACGTGCAAACTTTATTGTTAATATATTACATCTATTTGGAATAAAGTAAATAAGCAACTTTGAAATACAATACACAATGCCAAGAATTGTTCACTTTGATGTACCAGCCGATGATCCCACACGAGCACAGAAATTTTACAGAGAGATCTTTGGATGGAAGTTTGACAAGTGGAATGGCCCGATGGAATATTGGATGACAATAACAGGAGATGACAACCAACCAGGAATTAACGGTGGACTGTGTAAGAGAATGCCTGGACAAGACGGTATAACAAACACCATTGACGTGTCATCTGTTGATGAATACTCGGAAAAGATCAAATCAAATGGTGGAAAGGTAATTCCACCAAAAATGGCCATTCCAACAGTGGGGTACTTTGCGCAATGCATGGATACTGAAGGAAACCTATTTGGTATTATTGAATTTGACAAGAATGCAAAGTAACTTTTTGTGTATTTTCGGGACAAAATAATGCTTACCTAAACAATTAAATAATTGTTTAATCATTGCATTATAATGGGCTCACCCTGGAAAGCAATAGCAGACGACAACAGAAGAGAGATCCTATTATTGCTTCGAAAAAAGCAGATGACTCCTGGGCAATTGGCAGAGCATTTCCAGTTTACACTTCCTGCTCTGTCTACACATCTGCGTATACTACGAGAGGCTGACCTTATTACTGAAAAAAAGCTAGGCAAGAACAGATATTATTCACTGGATGAGGCAAAATCGCTTGAAATCATAAATTTCTTTGAAAAAATGTGGGGATACAGATTGGATTCACTCAAAGAGTTTGTTGAAAATAAGGAAAGGAAGAGAAAGCAATGACTGAAAATGAAATTAGAAAAACAATAGAAATAGATGCATCGCCTGAAGTTGTCTTCAAGGCATTAACAAATATTGACGATCTCACACAATGGTTTCCAAATCAAGGAACTTTTGAGCCCAAAGTTGGTGGTAAAATGCGCTTTACCTTTCTTGCCAAAAGTTACAAGATGGATAAAGATCATTTCCAAGAAGGCGAGGTTATAGAATATGTTCCAAACAAAAAACTATCCTATACTTGGATACCTGATAGTACATACAGGCCAGACGGTATACGTGCTCCTTCAACTATAGTTACATGGTATATAGAAGAATTAAGTAAAAACAAGACCAGAGTTACTTTGACTCATTCTGGATTTACCAAAGAAATGAATGAAATGTTTAAACAAACTACTGAAGGCTGGAATTTCTTTACTGCTAGATTGGCCCAATACTGTAAATCAAAAGGCAACATGGCGAAATAAATGAGTGAAAAAGAAATAAGAAAAATTGTAGAAATTGATGCCGCACCAGAAGTGGTATTCAAGGCACTTACTGATCCTAAAGAATTGACAAACTGGTTGCCTGATGCTGCAATGCTAGAGCCCAAAGTTGGCGGTAAATTCAAATTCTCATTTTACAAAGATTCAGCTAGGGCCTGTGAAAAAAGAGATGGCGATTCTTTTAACGAAGGAAGAATTCTTGAATTTGTACCAAACAAAAAACTTGTTTATACATGGCAATGGACTGACGTCGCAGACTTTGCTGAAACTATTGTAACGTGGGAATTGGAACAAGTGGGCAACAAAACAAGGTTGACATTGACTCATTCAGGATTTACAGGCAAGGAACCAAGTAATAAAAGTGCTAAAGACCACGATGAGGGCTGGTCAATCCATCTTAACGAGTTAATTTCAAACTACAAGAAAATTAATTAAAAAATAATGTCTCTATGCCTATTTGTAAATGATAAACATAGAGGTAGCGATGATATTGTTTAGCCGATAAAGTTGGGCTAGGGTCTGGTAATCGCTCGGGAGTAAGCTCTGACACTTGTTTTTTGAAATGGCGTTGATTGATTTTAAAGATTGAATGCAAATTATTCTATCTATGAATCAATTATAAGTTACATTTTTTGAATCGCCTTTCTATATTGGTTTCATAGTTCTATGAATTATCAGAAAAACCATAGAATACACTTAGATAAAAAGAAACAAAGGAAATCGATGATGATTATAATAAATCATAAAATTCTTTTATTAATTGGGTTTTCAATTCTGGCTCCTGTTTTTCTTATGAATGCCTATGCCAGCAATCCAGAAAATTACACGCCAGAGATAACTTTGATCTCAGGCGTGCCAATCAAACAAGTAGATTCAAGTTATAAAAGTCTGCCAATTGATCACACTAAAGATGCATATGTTGTCTTTTTAGATGGAAGCAATCTGTCTGCAAAACGTATATCAGCAGATTCAATAATTGACTATACATCATCTGAGAATATTGCAATTGAGGGAAGTTGTTTGAATACCTATGATGTTTCAACTGGTATACAAACAAACGATATGTGCCAACAGGACATCTATTTTCCAGTCCAATATTGGACAGAAACACAAATTGGTAAGTTCTTAATATTGCAATAAGTCTGGTTAATTCATCCTACGAGTTGATTACTTTATAAAAAAAAGTAGGAGGTGGGTTTGGGGGTATGTCAATTTACTACCTCCTACTTGTTTCAGAATATATCTTCTGCAACTTTGACGCAAACTCTTTTTGTCCTTCAGATTGCAATTGCATTGATTGCCACATCTTGCCAAAGGATTCAATGGCAGCATCTGCAGCTTTGTCCATCGCAGGTCCCCAAGCAGATTCGATTCTTTTCTTTAGACGGTCTACCTGTGCTTCGTGCATTGCCTGGAAGAACGACTTGTGCCACATCCTCATAGAGATTTCTACTGGATCCATTGTTTGGCAACCACAACATTCTTCGTATGACTTGCCAGAGCCGCATGCGCATGTTGCATGTGTTTCCATTTTACATGATTCGTCTGTGCATTCCATATTACTTTCTTATATCAACTATACAAAGGAAAGTATTTAAAATGAAAAGTGGCAGAAAGGAAAGTAAGTGAAATTAGGGTAATCTAGTACCTGCTACACCACTTTGGCATTTTTATAATACCGAGCAATACTAG
>CAZDTF010000148.1:0-3596 GCA_964508325.1 uncultured Nitrosopumilaceae archaeon
GAAGAGAGGCGTTTTACTGGCTAGCTATTCTGTTTACATTTGCACTTGGAACAGCAGCAGGTGACCTGTTAGCTGAGACTGTAGATCTTGGCTATATGCTATCAGCAGTAATTTTTGGCGGTATGATTGCGGCTGTTGCAATAGGTCGTTTTGTTTTCAAGGTAAATGCTGTTTTGGCATTTTGGATAGCATACATTCTAACTCGTCCTCTTGGGGCTTCGATAGGCGACTCCCTCTCGCAAGACGTGGGCAGCGGCGGCTTGGGATTGGGAACTGTAATAACAAGCTTGATTTTCCTTGCTACGATCCTAGCTACAGTAATTTATCTAACAGTAACAAAAAAAGACGTCATTAAAAACCAGACTTAAATTCTAAAGGTTCTATACCCCATGAAGGAATGGGTCCACAGGGATTCGAACCCTGGATCTTCGCCGTGTAAGGGCGACGTCATAACCAGCTGGACTATGGACCCATACAAAGCTCCAATTAAAAATGCATATAAGTTTAAGTAAATGAAGATTAACTTGCGAATATTTTATTGTTCGATAATAGGTTTTTCTATTTTTACTTGTGAAACTCAAGTTTTATACTTTAAAGTTTGAGGGTGTATAATCCGTGATTACTCGCTACTTAATTTGGCGATTGATTTCTTTAATATTGCTATTTTTTTTAGCATTCTAAACATCTCATTTGCTTCGTTTATAATAGAATATAATTTGAAGACTTGTTCATAGTTCATCTTTGTTTTATCAGGCATACTGTTCAGTGGTGCTAAAGTTTCTTCAATCAAAGACCACATTTGTTCAATTGTGATATTTTTTTTTGTCTTTCTGGAATTCATAAGGATCGTTTTGATTCAATTGCTTAACGTTTTGCAAGTAACTTGCATGGGAACTTTTCATATTTTTTTGATATAATCATCATTTCTTCATTTTTTCTGAGTTATCATAATTATAAAAATCCCATCTGCCAAAAACGGTAATCAAAATAATAGTAGAAAAAGTAAGAAACTGGTTTCCCAAATTTGGATACGAGTCATATTATCATAGCAAAAGATACAAACAATTGTTCTATTTGCTCAATTTTTTAGCATTCGTTTACTTGGAAGTCGGATGAAAAAGAAAAACGCAGAAATTATCACTAATTAAATTCAAAATATGAGTGAAATAATTTTCTTTTCAAGTCCAATAGGTCTTGGACATGCAACGCGGGACATAGCCATTGCTCAATATCTTGATAAAATACCTATAAAATTTGTCAGTGGGCAAGGAGCACCAAGATTATTTTTGGAATATGGTTTTGATGTAGAAGATCTGTATAGGCCTCCATCTTTTGTTATCAATCATGGAAGATTGCAAAATCCATTAAGATGGCTCTTAAAATATTATTCATATTATAAGGAATGTAAGGCCATCTCATCAGCAATTATAGAAAAAGAAAAACCTAATCTAATAGTAAGTGATGAAGATTTTGCATCGCTTACTATAGGACAAGAAAAAAATCTAAGATCGATATTAATTACTGATATTTTAGAAACAAAATTTGTAAGTGGTATAGGTTCATTAATTGAAAAAAAGATGAATTGTTCTATGAGAGAGATAATCCAAAAATGTGATCTTGTAATTCTCCCTGAGTATGGCCCCAACGAAGGCAACATAATAAGAGTGGGACCAATTGTAAGAAAGACTTTACAAACAAGAAATGAATTGAGAAAAAAATTTTCGTTTAATAAAAAAACAATTGTTGTAAGCATAGGAGGAACAAATGCCGGTGAATTTTTGATTGACAAAGTGATAGAAACCTTTGAAAAAATAAAGTTAGATGCAGAACTTGTTATTGTTTCAGGACCGTCATTGAAAATTTATAATGGCAGTGTACAAAATCTTGGTTTTGTAAATAATTTACATGAGATCGTTTACGCAGCAGATTTGATTATTTCCCTTGCAGGAAAATCTACAATTGATGAATCCAAATACTATGGGACTCCAGGCATTTTCATACCAATAAAAGGACATTTTGAACAAGAAGAAAATGCAAAAAATGCAGGTTTTTCGTTTGAGGATCTATTTCGTTTAGAATCTTTGATTCCTGAAAAAATTAATGAAAAAAGAATTCAAGTAAATTTTGATGGTGCTCAGAAAGCCGCAAACTTGATTAGAGAACTTTTATAATTTTAATTATTTTGTTGAAAATTAATACAGCCAGTAATTTCTTTACATAACAATTCGTTATGTAATAGACCTAACTAAGGAAAATATTGTAAAATATGATTTGTATTTTTGTCTTTGAATAGCTCACCTTGTATAAGGTCATTCAAGTGAATTCACCTTAAAAATTGAAAATGACATAGTCGTAAAGCTTAGATTTAAGATTTAAGGAATGCGTATAATTGATCCTAATCCATAAACATAACAAAGCATTCATTATTACCAATTAAGTTTCATGAAGAACTTAGTTTTTACCCAATACTTTATACAAGGATTTTAAGAATTGTAATTAAGTTTTGAAAAATCTTGTAATTGCAAAGTTTGGTGGAAGTGCAATAGGAATTGATGGTAAACTAATCCCGGTCATTATTAAACGGATTAACGAATTAAAAAAAAATGCTAAAGTAATTGCCGTCTTTTCTGCCCCATTGACTGAACAAGATGGTAAACAAAGATCTCTTACAGACATTGCCTTAAAAATAGGTCAAAGAGCAGAAGAAGGAAATTCAGTAAATGTTGAGGAATTGAAAAAACCATATCAGAAAATACTAGAATTTGTAGACAAGAAATACCAAGACGATTGTAGAAAAATAATTGATTCCTTTTTGGAAAAGACGTTAAAGGCATTCAATGATGCAATACAAAAAAAAGAATTTGCAGATGAAACGAGATCAAGGGTTCTTGCCTATTCTGGTGAAATACTCATGTCATATGTAATGTATTATATTCTAAAAAGTGAAGGAATCAAATCAGATGTAATTGGATTTGATACATGGCCAATTATAACTGACAGAAATATAGAATCTGCAAACTTTCTAATTGTAGAATCTTCTCAAAATGTAAATGCGGTTGAAGTTTTACTGGAAAAAAATGATGTATTATCTATTGGAGGATTTATTGGAAAAACAACTGATGGACTAGAAACAACCTATGAAAGAGGAGGTTCGGACAGAACTGCTGCAGATCTTGGAATTTTGTTTAGCAAAAAATATCTTACTAGAATTGATTTTGAAAAGGATGGTGACGTTCTCTCAGCTGATCCACGAATTGTAAAAGAAGAGCTGGAAGACATTAGAGAGCTTTCCTATAATGAAGCTAGAATTGCAGGAATGTTTGGAATGAAAATCCTTGATCCAATTGCAATAAAAGAGATTGTGGAAAATGGTGTTGATATGCCAATAATAATAACTGACATGAATAGGCCCGAGAAATTTACTACGATCGAAAGGAATCCCAAAATAAAGAACGGTCATCCTCTAAAAATAGTTACAGGAAAGAAGAACTGTGCAATATTTAGAATTGAAAGTTTAGCTGCACAGAATTTGTTTGAATCACTTGAAAAAGACAAGAGATATAGTGAATTTGTAATTTTATCTCCCTACATAAAAG
>CAZDTF010000149.1:0-3568 GCA_964508325.1 uncultured Nitrosopumilaceae archaeon
AAAAACACAGCTACTATTACAGTTATGTGTAACATCACTCATAAACGGTGGAATGAATCTATATCAAGATGCAACTGGTAGTTTCAGACCGGAAAGATTGATCGAGTTTCTTAAAGCAAAAGGAATGGATCCTAAACTTCTTGATAAGGTAATTGTTGGAAGGATAACAAATACTGCAGAACAACTAAAGTATGTAGACAAAATATCAGAAATTGAGAATTTAAATCTAGTTGCAATTGATAATATCACGGATCTATTTTCTTTTGAATATTCTAAAGAATCAAATTCATTGACAAAACATATTGCATTTATGGAATATATGCACAAGTTAGCATATGTAACTGTAAAAAGACAGATTCCTGTAGTTGTAACTAACATAACTAGAAAATCAGATGATGAAGAAAGAGAAAACCTGAGTAGATCGATAAGTATGTTCACACATCAAAAGATTAGCCTAATTAAGAATGGACAAAAATATGTAGCGCAAGTGTCTCCATCCTTTGGTAGCAAGAAAGTGGTTAACTATAAAATCACACATAATGGACTAGAAGATTTACCTTAAGATATTTATCACTGTAAAGGATTAAGGCACTCATGGCAGGAATTTTTAGCTCTATCCCACTCATCACAGTAATTCTATTTGGAATTGGATTAGTGGGCGTTATGGTATATGAGCGAGCTAGAACAAGACAGAGTCAAGAGCCACAACCGACTAGCTAATCTCTCTCTTACAGACAAGTTTCGCTCTCTTGGGTTTGCAAATTTAACTGATATTCAGAAAAAAGCAGTTCCTGTAGTATATCAAAAAATTGATTCCTTGATAGTTGCTCCTACTGGTTCTGGCAAGACAGAATCTTCAGTGATTCCAATTTTTGCTCATCTTGTCAAATCAAAAAAAATTGGAAAGATAAAGGCATTATACATTACCCCATTACGTGCGTTAAATCGCGATGTCTTTAGAAGAATAATAAAATACGCTGAAAGTGAAAATCTTACTATTCAGATAAGACATGGTGATACAACTCAAGCAATTCGAAAAAAGATAACTGAATCTCCACCTGATATTCTGATAACAACTCCTGAAACTATAATGATCCTTTTAACTCAACAGAAAATATTAAACGCTCTTTCGGAGCTTGAGTGGATAGTAATAGATGAGATACACGAGCTATTAGGAAATGAACGAGGATCTCAACTTTCTCTTAGTCTGGAAAGACTCCAGATTAATTCAAAGGTTCCAATAACCAGAGTGGGTCTTTCCGCAACAATAGGGAATACTAATGAATCTGCCAAGTTTGTTGTTGGTACAAAGAGAAAATGTAAAATAATTCAGGATAATTCAATAAGAAAATATGATGTAGAAGTAAAATATATTGATGGAACCATAACTGACGTTGTCGATTTTATCATTGAATATGTAGAAAAAAATCATCCCAACTCCCCAGTTTTGCTTTTTACAAATACACGCGGGGAATCAGAATACCTTGCTTCTATTCTCAGAGAAAGATCTACTGCAAAAATAGAATTGCACCACGGTTCACTTTCACAGGAGGTTCGAGAGGAAACAGAAGAAACGCTGAGACAAGGAAGACCAGGAATAGTAGTGTGCACCTCATCACTTGAACTTGGACTTGATATTGGTTCTGTTGAATTAGTAATTCATTATGGATCACCACGACAAGTTTCAAAACTAATACAAAGAATAGGGAGAAGCAAACATAACAGAGATTCTTCTGCAAAGGGTCTAATCATAACCAACAACTCTGATGACGAGTTTGAGGCACGTGCTATACTTGATAGAGTAAAGGAAAAATCAATAGAAGACCAGATTATACATGAAGGTGCACTTGATGTGCTAGCTCATCACCTAGTTGGCATGACAATGCAATTTGGAAGTGTTACTGTGGAAAAGGCAATTAAAATGATCAGGCAAGCCTATCCTTTTAGAAATATTACAATAGAAGAATTCTTTGCCGTACTTGATATTCTACATTCTAACTCGATCATATTTTTTGATAAGGAAGAAATGGTTTTTATGAAAAGGGGAAGAGCATTTCGTTATTATTTCGAGAATCTTTCTACAATACCGGACATTTTAAAATTTAAAGTCTTTGATACTGCAAGTAAAAAAATTATTGGAAGTTTAGATCAGAGATTTGTTGGAGATTATGGTGATCCAGGAAATGTTTTTGTTCTTAGAGGAATGCAATGGAGAATACTAAATGTTGATGAGAGTTCACTAAAAATTAATGTTGAACCTGTTAGTACAGCTGGAATTAATGTACCATATTGGGAAGGCGAAAACATACCAGTTGATTATACTACAGCAAGAAAAGTTGGTATTTTTAGAACCACAGTACAGGTAGCTTTACCTACAATATCCAATAAAGTGATTGAGAGCCTTAAGCTAGGAATTATTCCTGACGAAAAAAACATTGTGATAGAATCACTTAGAGCTCGTAATACTATAGTAATACATTCTTGTTTTGGGACAAAAATAAACTCAACCATCTCCACACTTCTTTCCGCGATACTCTCATCTAGGACAGGATATTTGGTGGATTCTCGCTCTGATGCTTACAGAATAATGATGTCATCCACAGGCAGAATATCTCAAAAACCTTTGTTGGATATTCTTAACGATGAATTCGATTTGTCTTTAATTGTAGAAGCATCACTTGCAGGTACACATAATGTTAATTGGCGTACTTGGTGTGTAGCTAAGAAGTTTGGAATTGTAGGTCGCGGATCAGTTTATGACAGAAAATCGGCTAGATTTCTTTATGAGAGGTATTCAAAGACACCGCTTGCAAAAGAAGCCCTGCGTGAGCTGTTTCATGACAAATATGACTTGGAAAGAACGGAGGAATTTTTAAAGAAAATAAAATCCAGAGAGATACAATTACATTGGATCGAAGTAGAAAACTTCTCCAAACTTGCAGAGCCTATACTAGATCATACTACAAAATACTATGCGGCTCCTGCAAACATTGACAAAGGAATTTTAGATCTTGTAAAAACAAGACTATTGAAAACTAAACATAGGCTTGTTTGTGCTCGCTGTGGAAAATGGGAAAGAGCTGTGGAGACAAAGGAAGTAAAAGATTCACTTGCGTGTCCTTACTGTAAATCGAGACAGATCACTGCTACATATTTTTCCGATTATGATCTATCAAAAATAATACAAAAAAGACATGCTGGCAAAAAAATTACAGCTGACGAAAATCATAAGTTTGTTCGTGCATGGAAAATTTCTTCTCTCTTAGAAAACTTTGGAAAAACGGCACTTCTTGTTCTCTCAGGATATGGTGTAGGTGCTGATACTGCGGCTCGTATTCTAAGGAACATGGTAGGACAAGAGGAACTATACAAGCAAATCTATGAAGCAGAAAGACAATACGTCACAACTAGAGGTTTTTGGGATTCTTAATTTTTCTTTATAATGCCTGAAAATGGAGTCAAAAAGAGTTCAATTCTGCCTTCTAAACCAGCTTTTGCAGTTACGCCTGTTACTGTGATTATCTCGCCTTGGGAAAACTGATCTAGTAATCTAGATTGGTTTCTCCAA
>CAZDTF010000150.1:0-2214 GCA_964508325.1 uncultured Nitrosopumilaceae archaeon
TAGAATTGATTGAGCTTCTTCTAATATTTGGTTTGTTTCCGAATTTGTAGTGTCTACAGTAAATGTATTTTCTCCATTTACTGAGGCTCCTGACATTATCTCTCCTAGTATGTTTGACAAGTCTGCCATGGACGAATCTGCTGCCGGCATGAGTCCATTTAGACCTGTTCCAAGTCCCTTTATTATTGACATACAAGGGCTGAGTGTCACTACAACATCTCCGAGTTCTGATATTGTGTTTAGTCTTAATTGAATTTGCTCCATGGCCAATTTTGCATTTGTGACCATGTTGTTCATCTTCCTAATCTCGTGTAATTCTGTAGCATAAGCGTTGGAATATGCTTTATTGTGTGATCTTACTGCATCTACAACTTTTTTGAAAATAAAATCATCTTTTTCTTTTAATTTTCTTGAAATGGAATCTAGTTTTATAATTTGTAATTGTAATTTTTTTTGTGCTTCATCAATCTTTGGTTTTAGTGGCGCATCTGGCTTTACCTTGTCCATTACTTTTTGTGTCATGCTTTCTTTTTGCACATTCCATTTGTTTGTAAAGTTCATTTTTTAACTGTGCCTTGATTGAAAATGTTGTTTTAAACAACCATGTTCTTACTTGATGTGTAACTGTGGTGACATCTGTCTGTGGTTACAAGATTGTCATACATAGTTAATTTAATATATTTCAAATTTCGAATTTAGAAATATTATATCTTGATTATCCAAATGTAAATGTGTAAATTTGAAAGCCAGGATGTGCAATGATTGTGATTGTGTGAGAGCCTTGTTGTTTTGAAGATATTATATTATATAGTCTATGTTCTGAGATTTTTACTTCCCCGTTATTCATGTCTTGACCGCTATCATCACTTGTTACAGCTTTACCATCTAGTAAAACTTGAATAGTGTCTCCTGTTCCGGATGCAACAATGTGTACATCTTTGGCAGAATATGGTAGAACTATTTTTCCGTTGTCTGATATTAGTTTCATACTGTCATTGAGATTTTGCCATTGTCCATCCAAGTAAAAATGATCATTTTGTAAACCTAATGGAATGTTATAACTAACTGTTTTTTCTGGTTGAAGTCCTTCTGAATTTCCAAGATAATTTCTATCTTGCATAAAATCATATCCAAAATAAAGTTCAGGTGTCTGTATATCAGAAAATTGATGTTCTTGCAAATTGACAAGACTTTGATCTGCTGTCATGTTTAATCCAAGTCTTTTTGCTCTTTGATCAAGTAATTGTTGAATAATTTTTTCTGTCTGATCATATTCTCCTTCGCCAAAATGTGTATGTCGTATGTGTCCCAAGTCGTCTGTTATGTATTCTGCAGGCCAGTATCTGTTTGAAAATGCATCCCATGTTGCATGATCACTATCTAATACTATTGGATATGTCAAACCATATTTTTCAGTGGCCATTTTTACATTATTTGGATCTTTTTCAAATTCAAATTCTGGTGAATGTATTCCAATGATTAGTAATCCTTTATCTGCATATTTGTCATTCCATGCTTTAAGATATGGGAGTGTTCTAAGGCAATTTATACAACTATAAGTCCAAAAATCGTACAAGACCACCTTGTCTTTCATTTCTAATTTTAATTCTTGTGGTGTTATGTTGATGTAGTCTGCAATTCCTACCAAGTCGGGGGCTACTGGGAAATTGTTTTCGTCAGGATATGAAATTAACTTGCTCGATGTGTTATTTGTTGATCCTTGTTTGTTTAAGGGCGTTTCACTGCCTACATTTTGGACTGTCTTATCAAGCGATGTAAAAAAAATACCAATTCCGCCAATTGCGGCTATTATGATTATTGCGCCAATCATTGCGGTTTTGATTTCTTTTCTCATGATGACCCTCCTAACAGTATGTTATTTAGTAGTGGAAAACTTGCAATGGCAGCTAATTGATTTGTATATACTAACACTCCTAAGACAATGATAAGTGAACCCATGATTATTGAATAGTATTTGAGATGTTTACTCATTGATTTTATAATTCGCGTAAATCTTGAAAAGAATATGCCCATCAAAATAAACGGAATTCCAAGACCAAGTGAATAACTAAGTAGTAGAATAAATGCATGACTTGGAGTGGTAGCAGCAAGTGTCAAAATACTTCCAAGGATTGGTCCTATGCATGGAGTCCAACCCGTAGCAAATGATAGACCAAAAACAAATGAAAGTGGATAGCTTGATTTTGTTCTATT
>CAZDTF010000150.1:2224-3547 GCA_964508325.1 uncultured Nitrosopumilaceae archaeon
AAAATTGAGTTTTGAAATCTTGGATGACAATAACATGAATACTCCAAATGCAATTATGATTATTCCACCTACATGATTAAATCCTGCAAGTAGTGTAGTAGCAGATGCTGAAAGTACGCTATTTAGAATAACTCCTAGAACAGAGAAAACAATTGTAAATCCTGCGACGAAAAATAATGTGTTTAGAATGATGTTGATCCTGCTTGTAATAATGTTGACTGTTCCATTATTTCTCTGAATTTCTGTTAGTGTAGTGCCGGAAATATATGCAAGAAATGCCGGAATCATTGGTAATATACATGGTGCAAGAAATGAACCTAAACCTGCTACTACTGCAATTCCTACTGTTAGTTCTACCATGACTGATTAATATTGTTTTTTTATTAATACCTTGTTCCAAATCTCGTCCAGATTGATACTAGATAATACCGAATTTTTTTCCTGCTTTTTCAAAAACATTTAATGACTCTGATATTATGTTGTCAGAAAGCCAATCTGTTACAGATATCCTTATTCTGGCAGACCCCAGGTTCACCGTGGGGTAACGTATAGGATGAGCAAATATCATGTTATTTTTCAAATATTTTCCAAATTCGAGCGTCTTTTTCTCGTCTCCGATTATGATTGGTATTATCTGACTTTGCGATTCAATTGTATATCCAACTGACTTTAAACCTCTACTGAATTGTTCTATTTTTTTCCATAAACTACGTCTTTTCTTTTCCCTGTTTGTTAAAAGTCTCTTTAAAGCAAAATCTGCCAAAAATCCTGGTAATGCCGAAGTATAGATAAAAGGTCTTGACGTATTTACTGCAAGGTCGACTATCTCTTTACTTGCAGCCATGTATCCTCCAAATGCTCCCAGTGCCTTACTTAGACTACTGATGTAGATGTCAACATTTTTTGCAACTCCGAAATGATCTGCGGAACCTTTCCCATCATGACCTGCTACAAAATCTCCATGAGCGTCATCGAGTATAAGAAATGCGTTATTTTCTTGACATACTTTTGTAATCTCTTTTAACTTTGCAAAATCTCCGTTCATAGAAAATATTCCTTCTGTTATTACAAACTTGCGGCATGCTTTTTTTCGTATTTTCTTTTCTAGATCTGAAATGTCATTATGCTTGTAAACTATCTTTTTTGCCTGAGATAATCTACATGCATCTATGATACTTGCATGGTTTAACTCATCGCTTAGTATCACGTCATTTTTTTGTGTCATAATTGATATTGCGCCAAGATTTGCCATATATCCTGTAGGGAACACGAGTGCAGATCTTTTTGATTTGTGTTTTGCAAGATTCTTTTCCAGTTCTTTGA
>CAZDTF010000151.1:0-3493 GCA_964508325.1 uncultured Nitrosopumilaceae archaeon
ACCAGTATGCATTACTGGAGAGTGTGTGGGAAAATAAATGGTTCCCTAGGTTGCACAGCTTTTAAAAAATGATATAAATGAACTTGTAAGACATGAAGCGGCATTTTCACTTGGTCAAATGTGCTATCGTAGTGGAATAAAACCACTTGAGGATGCAGTCAAAAATGATCCTAGTTTTTTTGTAAGACATGAAGCTGCAATAGCACTTGGTGTGATAGGATCTCAGGATGCAAAAGAAACACTACAAAGAGCTCTTGAAGATTCAAGCGAGCCAGTACGAGAATCAGCCATAGTTGCTCTATCTAATCTGCGGTTTATGGAAAAATTAAGCAAAAATGAGCGATTTGCCAAGCTAACTGGGGGCTTGAGTGGTGTTACCTTTGTCCCTTCAGACGTTGCCTCAAAATTGTATATTGTGTCAACATTAGAATTTTCAAATATTTCAGAATCATGAGTAATTATGATAAACTGAGATATTGCAGCTAGATTAGCTTCAAATGCATTGGAGAGAATCCCTACAAGTGATTTTCTACGCTCCTCATCTAAATGTGTAGTTGGTTCATCAAGGATGATAAAGTTAAGATTAGAAGAACCTAAAATGTGTGCCATTCCAAGTCGTAGTGCTAGTGCTATGCTGACTTTTTCACCACCACTAAGAGATTCAAGTTCTAGAACCGTGCTTCCAGAATAACATGAAATTCCTACATCTCGCGCTTTTTCCTGTAACAAAATTCTTTGAATCTTCACGTTAAATGCAGACAAATATTCTGAAGCCTTTTGCGAAATCAAGTTTAATGCCCATGATCGTAAGCTTGTTGCAACAGGCCCATCCCTATTAAAAATCTGACCCCGGATTTCTTCTAATTGTGAAACATATTTTTTAACTAAAATAAGCTCCTCTAGTACCTGCGATGTTTTTTCTTGTTGAAGTTTTGCAGTTTGTATTTTTTGTGTTATAGCTCCGACTTCTTGTTCCATCATACTTAGAGATTTGCGTTTTTGATCAAAAGAAATTTTTAGATTTTTAAACTCCGTCAAATCAAATCCGTTCGTTTCTTCTTGAAGTACAAGTATTGTTTTGCATAATGATTCAGAGTGAGGATCTATTGCCAAATATATCATATTTTCAGATGAATTTAATTCAGATGGTATTTTCTGAATATTATTTTTTAGTACAGAAATTTCCTCTTTTAGTTGTACTAATTCTTGGGGTTGTCTTATTCTATGTATAGAAAGCGTTCTTTCTGCATTGAGGGCTTTTTGCAGTTTTTGCTCAAGATCCAGTTTTTTCTCACGATTCTCTTTTTCTAATTTTGTTAGTGAATCTATTTTATTTCGTATTTTTGTAATCTCACTGCGAATATGTTCTTCTTCAAAAAGTGGATTGAGGGTTCCTACTTTGGAATCACAAACTGGACACTTTCCATCTTGCAGTTTTAGCTTAGCTGCAAGTTCCTCTTGGCCTCCAAGTTTGCCTATCTTTTCTACAAATTCTTGAATTTCTTTTCTTGATGCTTCTAATTCGTTTTCTATTTTTGTTAGCTGTGATTCAGTTTCTTTTTTTGACGATATGTAGATAAAACATCCGTCACAATCAGAAAATTTTTTCTCTTTTTCTTGTATTTCTTTTTTAAGAGAGGAAATTGCAGTTTTCACATATTGAACAAGCTCTGTCTTTCTTGTTTCTAATTCCTTTATCTTTACTTCTTTTGTAGATTCTGCATCTATCTTATTTTGTAGTTGAACAAGTTCTTTTTCCTGTATTTTTTTCCTTGCAAGTATCTCTTCTTTCTGTGGCTCTGATATCTTGACCTCTTTATCATGGGATCCAATTTTAGTTTTCAGTGTTCCATATTCCCTATCATCTTATTCTAATTTCTCTTTTATTGAAATACGAAAATTTTCTATGACCTCTTTCATTATTTCAAACGCTATGTCTAGCTTATCAATTCCGATAATTGCATTTACTAATTCCTTGAACTTTCTTGGATCTGCATTAATTATGGAATTAAGTTCACCTTGTTGAACAATTGATGCTACCTTAAGCTTGTCAAAATCCATGCCTATAAAAGATTCAATTGTCTTTGTCATGGATTCGCCAAATTGTTTCCTCTCCCCTGAGACAAGCGGTATGAGAGTGCCATTTTTTTTCTCAAAAAACTGGGCAGAAACTATTCCCTTTGAGTCAATTTTGCGTACTGCCTCAAACCGTCTATCTAAAATGGAGAAATCCACTTTGGCATATGCCTGGTTTGCCCCTCGACGAACCAGTCCCTTGTTTGAATTTCTTGTATGTTGACCAAAGAGCGCAAATGTTATTCCATCAATTATGCTTGATTTTCCTGCGCCATTCTGGCCGACAAAGACTGTTACGCCTTTGTTAAACTCTAGTTTTGTATTAAAATGGGAAAGAAAATTACCTAGTTCTACATGGTTTAGCATTTTTTCACTCTCTTTTTGAATTGATTGAAATTTTCAATTATCAAATGATTTGCTTCTCCAATCTGGTTTTTTGAAAGAAGCGGAAGTAGATCACTGATTGCAAAATTTGCCAGACTTTCAGAGTTTAGGATATCTTTTGCTAGCTTTAGCATTTCATCATCAATCTTTGCAGGTTTATCAATAAACATAGAGCCTTCGTTTTCTTCTGACATTATTGTTTTCCAAAAACATCGCAGTGTAAGAGGAAACAGTCTTGCAATTTGAGATTGGACAAGATCAGTCTCCATGTTATCTCCATGAATTTTTATTTCAACTATTGGTCTTCTTGAAAATGATTTTATTTTTTCTGACAAAATATCAACTTCGTGCGTCAGATTTTCAAAACTAGTTCTAACTGAGTATTGAGGTCTAGTATCAAGTCTTATCCAATTTGATCTTGCTTCAGATGATGAAATGTCTACTTCGTAAAACCCTTTTTGTGTTTCTTTAATTCCTTCACTTGAGGTAAGTTCTATGGAACCTGGATATGCAACTGGTCCTCCTAAGTGGTTAAATTTTTTTAATTCTCTCTCATGGAGATGCCCCATAGCATAATATGTAAAGTTCTTTGGCAAATCTGTAGAGTTTAATTCTCCTGCAAACTTGTTTATCTCTCCAATTCCTTGATGTAATACAAGAATCTTGTGACCCGTATGATTTTTTGTTTCAACATCTGCTTTTGTAAAATCTTGTTCAAAGGTATGAATCTCGTTTTTTCTTCGTTTATCATATCCCAAAATCAAGACATCTTTGTATTGAAGTGGTTTTCCATTTCCTATATATTTGGAAAATTCTAAATTGTGATAAACAAATGGTACTGGTGTTGCACGTATTCTACTGATATCATGTTCACCAAGGATGAAAAAGGAATCTACATTATTTCGTTTTAATCGCTTTAACGCATTTGCTAAAACCATGATTGCCTTTCCGCTGGGATTTGGGACATGAAATATGTCGCCTGCAAAAATTACAAAATCAACATGATCTTTTATTGAAGTGTCAATTGCTTGGT
>CAZDTF010000152.1:0-3474 GCA_964508325.1 uncultured Nitrosopumilaceae archaeon
TTTCGATTTAGGCTTTAAGGCATCATGTTCTTCTTAATGTTGTAACTGTAGTGACAGGTGACTATGGTTACAATTTTTTATTGTTACTCGTGTTAATTTATAATATTTCTAAATTCGAATTATGAAACATTATTTTTCAATATTGTTAGCCAAAGGTAAATGTGTATATCTGAAAACCGGGTTTAGCTATAATGGTAAGGACATGTGGTCCTGCCTGACTGGTCGAAACAATATTGTATAATCTATCTTCAGATGTGTGAATCGTTGCATTTAGAATGTCATCTCCAGAATCTTCTTGTTTTATTGAATTTCCATCAAGTAAAATTTGTAATGTTGAGTTATTGGCAGCTACAATATGAACTGTTTTTGCAAAGTAAGACAGCACAATTTTTCCATTATCCGATACAAGTTTCATACTGTCCGAAAGATTTTGCCATTTGCCATCAAGATAGTAATAGTCTCTGTTTTGTTGAGCAGGTAAAGAATATGTAACTATCTGATTTGGATTGAATCCTTCCGAATTTCCAAGATAGTTTCTTCCTTGTGCAAAGCTATATCCAAAATAAAGTTCAGGAGTTTGAAAATTGGAAAATTGATGTTCTTGTATGTTTACTAGCGGTTGATTTGCTTGAATGTTCATTCCAAGATGTTGACTGCGTTCATCTAAAAGTTGCTGTATTACTTTTTCAGTCTCATCATAATTTCCTTCGCCTATGTGATCATGTCTTATATATCCTTGATAATCTGTAATGTATTCCCTTGGCCAATATTGGTTACCAAATGCACTCCAAGTTTGATGGTTGTTGTCAAGCACTACAGGATATTTGATACCATATTTTTGTACAGCATCTTTTACATTATTGATATCTTTTTCGAATTCAAATTCTGGAGAATGCACTCCGATTATGAGTAGACCCTTATCTGCATATTTTTCATTCCACGCTGTAAGATATGGGAGTGTTCTTATGCAGTTTATGCAACTATAGGTCCAAAAGTCATAAAGCACGACTTTGTTTTTCATGATATTTTTTAGATCCTCAGGTGTAGTGTTGATGTAACCTTCAACTCCTACCAAATCTGGAGCTTTAAAATTGTGACTTTCGTCTATAGGAGGGAGTGTATTTTCCATGGTTTGAGTTGTCGGGGTTTTATCATTTGTTAATGTTGTCTGATTTGTAGATGCTGAAATGTTATTTGATTGATTTGGCGTAGATGCTGTTTTAGGTATGTCTAGCGAATTGAAGTATGACCATATTCCCCCAATTGCAATAGCCACTAATATTATCACTATAATTGAGCTTTTAATTTCTGATTTCAAGTTCTCATCCTAATAATAAATTGTTCAAAAGAGGGAAACTTGCTATGGTTGCGAGCTGATTTGTGAAAACAAGGAATCCCAACAAAATAATGAACCCTCCCATAATTATCGAATAATATTTCAAATGTTTACTCATTCCTTTGATGATTCTTGTAAATCTGGAGAAGAATATTCCCATTAAGATAAATGGAATTCCTAATCCAAGTGAATAAGACAGCAATAATGTAAATGCATGACCTGGCGATGTTGCAGCTAGTGTAAGTATGCTTCCTAAGATTGGCCCAATGCAGGGGGTCCAACCAGTTGCAAATGCTAATCCAAAAAGAAATGACATTGGGTAACTCGCTTTGGTTCTGTTTGGAAGAAACTTTTTTTCAAAATTAAGATTTTTGAGCTTGGTAGATAACAGCATAAAAACACCAAATGCAATTATTATTATTCCCCCTACATGGTTGAATCCAGCAAGAAGACTTCCTGCAGTACTTGATAAAACACTATTTAGAATTACACCAAGAACAGAAAAAACAACTGAAAATCCTAGTACAAAGAAAATCGTATTGAGTATAATGTTTATTCTACTTGCAACTATGTTAACGGTTCCATTATTTCTTTGAAGTTCGGTTAGTGTGGTTCCGGATATGTAGGCAAGAAAAGCTGGTATCATGGGCAATATACATGGAGCAAGAAACGATCCAAGACCTGCTAATGCCGCAATGCCTATACTAATGTCTGCCATGGTTTGATTTTGTTGTTTTATTATTAATGCCTTATTCCAAATCTATACCAAATCATCTTTTTTTATAAAATTCCAAACTTTTTGCCTGCTGCCTCAAAGACATCAAGCGACATATCGATTTGTTCTTCTGTAAGCAAGGCAGTAACAGAAATTCTGACTCTAGCTAAACCTAGAGATACTGTAGGATATCTAATCGGTTGTGCAAATATGCCTTTATCAAAAAGGTATTTCCCAAACTCCATTGTTTTCCTCTCGGGACCTATGATGATGGGAATTATTTGACTTGAAGAATTGAAAGTATATCCAATAGAGTCGAGACCATCTTGCATCCTTTTGACATTAATCCATAATTTCTTTCGATGTATTTCACGATTAGATGAAAATCGTTTTAGAGCAAAGTCAACAAGAAAACTTGGCAACGCCGAAGTGTAAATAAACGGTCTTGATGTATTTACTGTAAGATCTATTATTTTATCACTAGAAGTAACATACCCACCAAAGGCTCCTAGCCCCTTACTTAGGCTACTTACATACACGTCGATCTTTTTTGCAACACCTGATTGGTCTGCAGATCCTCTTCCATCACGACCTACTATAAAATCACCATGGGCATCATCTAAAACAAGTATCGCACCATTCTTATCTGCAATCTCTGAAATCTTCTTTAGGTCTGCAAAGTCTCCATTCATACTAAAAATGCCTTCGGTAACTATGAACTTGCGATCTGCCTTTTGTCTGATCTTTTTCTTGAGATCTTCTGTATCATTATGCTTGTAGACAGAAATTCTTGCGTTTGAAATTCTACACGCCTCAATTATGCTTGCATGGTTTAATTCGTCGCTAAGAATTAGACCACCTTTTTGTGCAAGCACTGGAATGGAGCCAAGGTTGGCCATATACCCAGTAGGGAATATGAGTGCAGATTCCTGGGATTTATGATCTGCAAGTTTTTTTTCTAAAATGCCAAAAGAAAAATCATTTCCAGCAACAAGTCTAGAACTTGATTGCAATTGCAGGTTTGGAATCTTACTACTGCCTAATCCAAGATAATCATTTGAACAGAGATTGATGAGTTTTTTTTTCTTAAATAAAATGTATGGCCCTTGTACTCTGTTATTATACAGTTTTCTGTAAAGATTCCTTGTTTTTATTCTTTCAAGGGTTTCTGCTACAAAATCTAATTTATGTTTCAAGACCTATTCTTGATATCATTTGCAAATCCTCTTGAGCAGTGTTTCCACCGATAGTAAGGTATCCACCCGTTATGATTCCGTTTGCACCGCCAAGAAGTGCTTTTTCTTGGTCGTTTTCAAGATGAACTTCCCTTCCACCTGCTATCTTTAGTATTGTTTTTGGCATCAAAAATCTAAACACAGCTATAATTCGCAATATTTCTGAGAGTGATAGTTTTGTTTGAATT
>CAZDTF010000153.1:0-3464 GCA_964508325.1 uncultured Nitrosopumilaceae archaeon
CTTCTTCATTGTTAATATCCAAAACTATTTGATCAGCCACCTTTCCTGCAGCACATGCAGAAACTAGGTCACGCATTGGTATTCCTGCATCTGCTAAAGCAATAGATGCTGCATCCAGCGCAGCACATCTAGTACCTCCATCTGCCTGAAGCACTTCAATAAAAACATCCACTACTGTTCTAGGAAAATCTTTTAGTATTACAGCAGGTAATAACGCCTCTTTGATTACTTTGGATATCTCTATTTCTCTTCTTGAAGGAGCTGGGTTTTTTCTTTCTGTAACAGAAAAAGGAGACATGTGATATCGACAACGCAAGATTCCAGAGTCTTGGTTTGCCATATGTTTCGGATGAACATCTCTAGGTCCAAAAACACCAGCAAGAATTTTGTTCTTACCAAACTCTATATAGGCAGAGCCATCTGCATTTTTTAAAACTCCAACTTTGATAGATATATTTCTTAATTGATCTACTCTTCTTCCGTCACATCTAATTCCATTTTCATTCATTAATTGTGTCATTATTATCACCAAGTTCTACCCCAAGCATGGATTTGACTCTTTCAGTCAAGTTCGGCATGTGTGCTTGGGAATCAACCATTCGGACTGCCTCAATTGCCTTTAATAATCCATCTGGATCTTCACAGGAAACAACTATCCATCCATTTTGTCCAATTGTAATCATTGCCTTTGTAGCCATCTCGATTGTTTGAATCATAGAGCCACGTTTCCCAATGAGTCGAGGAACCTTGCTTGGAGCAATCTCAATAAGCTCTCCGGATTCAATTTTTCCAAGGTCTCTATCCTGAACAGTAAGCAATGGATCTCGTGATCTATCAAAATTAGCAATTCTTGCTGCTACCAAGTCTCCCTTGTCTAGTCTTTCTTTGAGTTCGTCTTTGGTTGGAGAATAGTCTCTACCAAAAACATCTTGAGCTGGCAAAAAGCCTACAAAACATGAATTAATATCAAATTCCCATGATAGTGACGAATGACCAATCACTTTGCCTATAACTAAGTCATTTGTTTTTGGCATGTAAATTCCAGTTAATGGAATGACTCTAACAGTATTTTCATAAATTTCAGAAATACCTACACTGGTAGAAATAATCCGATCTCCTTGTTGGTAGACGTTTTGTTCTGGTCTGAATGGTCCCGTTGTAATAACGTCGCCTGGAATTACATATCTTCGTTTTATTTCCATCATTTTGCAACCTCAACAGAAGCAGAACCTTTTGTTATTGATCCCAATCTATCTATCACATTGGCTCTTGCTGCAGCCGATATATCTAGTATTACTTTAAGAGAGCCATTTGCTTGCCACTCTTCTTTTTTTAGAGAACCGACTGATTTTAAAACTGAATAAGATTGTGCAGCAAACTGTGCAGGTACCAAAATTTCGAGAAGCATGTTTTCTGACTTTAGAGGAATGATGGATCTTAATTGTTCAACAATATCTTTTGTTTGTTCATCCACGTTTTTGAAAGGATCAACGGAAACTCTTCCATCATCCATAGCCTGTTCTATTCTAAGTGGTGGATGTGGCAGATGGGACCTAGGATCGACATAGTTTTTAGCAATAAATTCTACAATTTGTTTCCGCTTTTCTGAGACCATCTTTCGTCTTTGTTCGGTTGTTAGGTTAAGATCACCTTTTTGAAGAATCATAGTA
This sequence comes from uncultured Nitrosopumilaceae archaeon, assembly GCA_964508325.1. Taxonomy (GTDB): domain Archaea; phylum Thermoproteota; class Nitrososphaeria; order Nitrososphaerales; family Nitrosopumilaceae; genus TA-20. Next base: position 1,671 of record CAZDTF010000153.1, read on the forward strand.
GCAATTGCAGCCGGATCTGTTGTTTTGAAGGCTTTCATCAATTTCTCAGTTGATGCACGTGTGCCCTTGTTAGAATCCGAATAAATCTCCTCAGAGACTAGTATTACAGAGATGTCCTTCTTTTTTCCCAATTTAAATTCAAGAGCAGGGTCTGGCTTGACAAGAAGCTCGAATTTTTCTCCTTCAACTGCAAATCTTACCACAGTTGGTTTGTCCATATTTATGATATTCAACTTTGGTATTTATCTATACGGAAAAACTCGCTAGATTTTTATTTGGACTAACGGCCTTTTCACTAAGACTTGACTTCTTTAGAGATTATTGAACAAAATGAACGAAAGATTGTTGTTAAATTAAAGAACGTGCCCTTACAATATGCCAATGCATTAAGACGGATTTGCCTCACAGGAATACCTGTTTTTGCCATCGATGATGTAGTAATAATTGAAAATTCTTCTGTACTCGCAGATGAAGGGATTGCCCATAGGCTTGCAATGATTCCAATTAAGACGGATCTGACAAGGTTTGTTGAGGCATCAAACTGTGATTGCCATAGTGAGGTTGGTTGTTCTCGTTGTAGAGTAATGTTAATGATTGATTCTGGTGCTACTGATGCTACAAAAACCATTACATCAGCTGAGCTTACCTCAGAAGATGACGTTGTAAAGCCAGTTAGTGACAAGATCCCAATTATTGAACTTGCACCAAATCAAAAGGTAAAACTTGAAGCATATGCAAGACTAGGAAGGGGTACTGAACATGCAAAATGGAATTCTGCCACAGTTTCAGTTTTGACAGAAACTGGAAATCCTGAAGATCACATCTTAACTATAGAAACAACTGGTGCACTAACAGCAGGTCAAGTAGTATCAGCCGGGGTTGAAGAGCTTGCAAAAAGACTTGATACCTTCAAACAAGTAATTTCTACGCTTGACTGAGCATGCATTATATTTGGGTTAAAAAAGGCAATATTACAAATGATCAATCAAGTAGTAGTACAAATGGTAAAGGAACTCAAAGTGGCATCAAGGAAAAACAATGCTCCCATATGGTCAAGACTAGCTGAACTTGCACTAAAACCATCTTCTGCTAGAAGGATAATCAATATTGGTCAGATAGATAAAGTTGTCAAAGATAATGATGTGATAGTAGTTCCAGGTAAAATACTTGGGACCGGCAACCTTTCACATAAAATTACCCTTTGTTCGTTTTCCATTTCTACCTCTGGTGCAAAAAAAGTATTGCAGTCAGGTGGAAAAATTTTCAGTTTCTCAGAATTAATCAAAAATCATCCAACAGGAAAAGGAGTAATAATAATTGGCTAAACAAGAAACGCAGACAAAGACACAGTCCAAGTCTCCTCAGGTCATAATTGTTGATGGAACAAACATGATCGCAGGAAGATTATGTTCGCATGTAGCAAAACTATTGATTGATGGAAATCGAGTATTCATTGTAAATACAGAGAATGTCATGCTAAGTGGTGACAGGGATGCCATCATACAATCATATAGAAAATTTCTAGAGGTTGCAAGTATTAACAATCCTAAATTTGGTCCTTTTCACCCACGAAGACCAGACACCATGATAACAAAGATGGTAAGAGGTATGCTTCCAAAAAAGCCCTCAGGAAAAACTGCCTTTAAAAAACTACGAGCATATTTGGGGGTGCCAGATGAGCTTAGATCAAAAGCAAAAACACAGTTTGAAGATGCAAAGATTAGAAAAGCTTCTCCGTATTATACAAGTATGGGAGAACTTGGAAGAATGGTAGGGTGGCATGAATAATGGTTA
>CAZDTF010000154.1:0-3366 GCA_964508325.1 uncultured Nitrosopumilaceae archaeon
AAATTCTCATTAAGAAACAAAGATTTTGAAACACTGGGAACACTTCTTGAGAATAATGCTTCTGAACTAATTGAAAACATCTCAGAATATGACTGTTCACGAAGCTTACTTGCAATGCATGCTTGGATAAATGAATCAAGCGAGATATTTCTTTCAGATAATTTAGGCATAGAATCAGGCGACATGCATAGAATGGTTGAAAATGCAGATTGGCTTGTCCATTCACTATATGAGCTAGCCAAGCTCGAGACTAGAGATGATCTTTTAGATGAATTGAATGTTATACGTCGAAGAATTTCGTATGGAATAAAAGAAGAACTTGTTGAACTGGTAAAGATACGCGGAATAGGAAGAATTCGTTCAAGAGTTCTTTACAAAAATGGTATACGAAACCTACATGATTTGTCTGAAATCCCAGTTAAGAAACTTGCAAATATCGATAAAATAGGTCCTACTCTTGCAGAAAACATAAAGATACAACTACAAAAGGTAAGATGATGCTAGACAAAATCATTCTTGCCATTCTAGTTTCAGCTATATCTTTTTTTTCAGTTTACATAACCACACCATCTTTAATAAAATGGCTAGAAAAAAGAAATCTTACCGTAAAAGATTACAATAGAGTTGGAGGTGCCATGGTGTCAAGACCTGGAGGTCCATCAATACTTGTTGGAATTTTGGCATCTGAACTCACTTTGTATACCTTTTTTCCTACATCTGAAATATTGGCTATAATGATCACAACATCGCTTGCCTTCGTAATAGGATTGATAGATGACCGAAAGGTCCTTGGTGGTTGGTTTAAACCTGTTGCACTTGCTATATCTGCAGTCCCAATTATTTTACTTGGCACCTATAATCCACATCTTTCATTTCCACTTTTTGGTTCTGTTAGGATCCCTGAGCTATATGTCGCACTAGTAATTTTCATGATTCCTGTGACTGGTAATACCATAAACTCAATTGATGTTCTTAATGGGGTGGCAAGTGGATTTATGACAATTGCAAGTTTTGCACTTACTGCATCTCTCTTCATAATTCATAATTACGACATTGCAATAGTAAGTCTCCCCTTAGGATTTGTTTCATTAGCATTTTACAAATATCATAAATTCCCAAGTAGAATATTTCCAGGTGATTCAGGAGCACTTACTCTTGGAGCTATGTATGGAGCATTAGCAATAGTTGGCCACGTAGAAATTGTAGCTGCAGTAGCATTATTACCGGCAGTGATAAATTCATTTCTGTTTCTATCTAGCGTCAAACGTATAATAGAACACAGACAGATAAAATCAAACCCAGTCACTCACACTGATGACTTTAAGCTTATGGCAACAACTGATAAAAATGCACCAATTACACTTGTAAGATTAATCTTGGCAGGGGGACCGATGACAGAAAAACAAATCGGATTTGTAATCTTTAAACTTGCCTTTTTTTCTGCATTTCTTGCAATAGCTACTGCCTTTATGATGGAAGTAAAAATATGAAAGGGATTCAAATTTTTTTATTTGTTTTTGTAATGTGGATTTTGATTATAGTTGGAGGAGGATTATTAGTTTCAATTATTGCTCCTATGACAATAAGTGGATATGGAAAACTCGACTCAATCTTAGATTCTGGCGTAAAGGCACTTATTGCCATGATTTTGGTTATTGCTTGGATTTTCACACTTTCGAAAATAAAAAATTGGATCTTCCAAAAACAGATAAAAAATTAACTATTTTCCCACTTTTTCTTCTTTTTGTCGTATTCTTCTCGCGAATATTTGATTTTTGCAGGCACACCAACTACAACTGTATCAGCAGGCACATCTTTTGTAACAACGGCCCCCATTGCAACCACACTATTCTTTCCAACAGTGACTCCAGCTTTTATTACGGCGCGAGAGCCAATCACCGCACCATCTTCTATAGTGACTCCAATCATCTTTTTACTAGCAGGATATGGATCATTTGTAAGAGCTGCCGCAGGACCGATGAAAACATTTTTTCCAATTCTTGAAAGAGGTGGGATGTAAACCATGCCTTCAATCATTGTATTTTCTCCTATCTTTACATTATAATCTACATGTGCAAGAGAGCCGATTTTCACATTATCACCAATTTCTGTATTATCTCCAATATACGCAAAATGCCATACTCTGACATTCTTTCCTATCTTTGCTTTTTCTGAGACAAAATTTGTAACCAAGACTATATCACAAATGCCAAGGTGATGCCTGCTTAATTATTTTTTCTGGCAGCTTTGATTGATTTCTTTTTAAAAATTCAATATCTTGATCTTTATTTCTCAACTCATCAGGTAACATTATCGGAATCTCTTCTATTATAGGATAAAATCTAGAACATTTTGAGCAGTATATGGCACCCTCTAATACTATTTGTTCTTTTGAACTTGATTCAAAAACTTCAAGAGGAAAATGCTTGTCTATAGGACACGCCAACATCTCCATCATATTTTTGTTCATTTGAGATCTAGATATATCGGAGTTCCTTTCTGACTAGATAAAAGTGCTGCTTCTGCAACCTTTGTTGTATTTACTGCATGCTCAGGTTTAACTACTATTTTTTCTTTACCTTCAGATGCCGAGAGAAAATTTCTTATTTCTAAAAGAAGAGGTTCCTCAACCTCTTTTCTTGGGATTTCTGTTCCATGATTAGTTTCAATTTTTACCTCCTGTGAAATAAAATCTGATGAAATGATTGCATCTCCACATACCACACTAAATTTTCTTACCCTCGTTGGAGTTATCCAATTTGAAGCAATAACTGCCACTTTATTCTCTCTAAAGCCAAGCATTATAGTTGCAAAATCCTCATGCTCATGTCTTATCTTTCCTGACCTTGCGAATACAACTTCGGGGGTATCATCAAAAAACCACATTGCCGTATCAATATCATGCACTGAAGTATCATAAATTATTCCTACATCCTTTATGTGTAAAGGCATTCTATTTTCACGGTGAAATTCTAGCATTATAGGCTCTCCATATTTTTTTGATTTGATGTAGTCTTTGACTAAAGCAACTGCAGGATTGAATCTTTCTATATATCCGCATGTCAAAATTACTTTGTTTTTTTCAGCAAGTCTCTGAAGTTCTTCGCCTTCATGGGAAAGATATGTCATAGGTTTTTCTACAAAAACATTTTTCTTTTGTTCTAGTAGTGTTTTTGCAATTTTAAAATGGGTAGAAGTTGGCGTACAAACAAATGCCCCATCAAATTTTTCTGAATTTAACAATGTATCCAAGGACGAGTAATGATTTACAGAGTATTTTGTTCCGATTTCTTTTGCTCTTGTTGAATCTGCATCACAAACCGCACTTAGAGCCCCTAATTGCGACAGAATTCTTGTATGGTTTTT
>CAZDTF010000155.1:0-3351 GCA_964508325.1 uncultured Nitrosopumilaceae archaeon
ATTTTTGTTGAATTATTTTTGAATGATTATTTTTTTCTACCATATCAGAAAATCCTACAGTAGATTTTATCATTCTTGAAAGAAGCGATGTTGATGCTCTTTCTATTCCAAGACACTGATGTACAACTGAAAAGCTTTGGTTTATCTTATTTTTATCAAATCTACGAATTATTTCGAGCATGTGAGTTGGACTAGGTCGCTTTGAATTTATCAAGAATATTGCATCTGCAAGAAAATAAGCTGCACATTTTATCCAAACATCTGCCAAAGGATCTGATGATTTGACAAGTTCTTTTGCTTTTGCTGCATAGACACCTGCATCTACAAGACAGTTTTGTACATATGAATTTGAAATTTGTTTACTCTTTGTTTTTATTTTCGTTAGAAACATTCTAAGACTCCATTGTTCATCTATCAAAACTTTCATGTCTTCTAACTGTTTTAAAACACCTACATTAGTTTCAGAGAGTGACCCATGATGTAATTTTATCACATGTCCATCTATTTCATGTATAGATGGTTCTTCTTGTTTGTCATCAAACACTGTAATATTATACTCACAACACTGAAAATTAGTACCATTATTTCTACAACCACCTAATCCTACTGGAAAATTAGAAAGTGAAAGTTTCTCTAGAATTTTTAAATCCATGTAAATTTCATTTTAATTTTTTGCTATAAAGGATCTAAGCTGTTAAAGTTTACAAATTTATTCAATGACAAAACATTCCTTTAAATTGCTATTCTTTATGGTTTTTAGCAAGCTCCTGTGGTGTAGTCCGGCTAAGCATACCGCCCTCTCAAGGCGGTGATCCCGGGTTCAAATCCCGGCGGGAGCATTTTATTATTTTAAACCATTTTTAACGGAATATTTTTAATTTAAAAATAATTGTGAATTAAAAAAAGTAAATTAAGCATATTTCAGCTTAAAATCTACGTTCGCCACGGTGTTTTGGTAAACATTCGCGACAATATACCGGTCTTCCTTCTTTAGGTTGGAATGGGACTTGGGTCTCTTTTTTGCAATCCGCACAAGTGGCAGGATACATTTTTCTGTCTGCGTCCATGACTTTTTAAATTTTTATCCACATAATAACTAATAGATGGTGTGCCTAACTTCAAAAAACTGTATTTTACGTTACAAAAGCAGCCTAAAAACTTCATTTTATTAGATTTTTTGTTTGGAAAAAATAATAAAAATGAGACCTAAAATACTTGTAAAAACATCCTATTTCTGTGGTTGGCCCTCAGGATGGCGGTTTTGGGTTTGATGGTGCAAAAAAATATTCTACTTTAGAAAATACTACTGCCATTTGTGTTCAGTGCCAAGCTGGGCAGCATACCAAATGTATTGCTAAAAATGATCCAAATGTATCATGTGATTGTGAGCGATGTTTGCTTGATTAGTTAGCAAAGAAACCTGTAGTGTACAAGTTTTTGTGGTATTGTAAGACAACTGAACCATCAGAATACTCAGCGACCGAAATTCCCCTTATCGAAAAGACTTGGTCTGAAAATTCAGATACAAGTTTCTGTGGAGCAGTCAGTATGGCCTTGTATACATATCCGTACCCGGTGGGACAGGTAACCGTCATGGATTGTCCGCTTCCATATGCAAGACAATTATCAAAAGATCTATGTTGTAAATTATCATAGTTTTGTGATGATTGTTGTGAAATAGTAGTTTTCATGACCTGATCTGCATTTGTCTGATTTTGAAATAGATCAAAATAATTGGCAGTAGCAAATCCTAGGACAAAAAAGCCAACAATACCAAATACTAAAAGTGTATTTCGTAATGTTTGTATTTTTGCTGTATTTTTTTGATTTGTATCTCCTCTTTTGTTTAGTGTAGAAGCAAGCACATTGATTCTCATTCCATTCCTTGTCTGAGATAATTCCAAATACAGGCAATTAGAATGAACCCGTTCCTTTGTTTTAGAACCACAAATATTGCAAATTTGTTGCGTTATTTTCCTGCAACTTGAGCACAAAGAACAGTTTACAAGTGTCCCTCCACAAATTCTACATGATATATCTGGCATTAGCATGAAAAATTTTTAATGATAATTAAGGGATGCTGATAATTGGTACTATTGATTTATACTAAAAATTTAAATTTAATAATTGTAAAGCAAGATGAAATTTTTGTTCGTTAATTTTTAAATAACTTTATGGATTTATAGTAATATGGGTTTGTAGTACATTTGTGAGAGGAATGTCAGATTTCAAACTATCCCATACAAATACCTGTATTGTATATTGTCCTGGTTCTTTTGGAACCCATACCTGTGATGCAGTAAATGATTGATTAGACACCATGGATGCTGAAAAGCCTTCAAGATATTCTGTTGCACCATATTTGTCGATTACTTGCACAAGATATGTGAATTTTTGTTCTGAGTGAGCATGATTTGTGAGTGTAGATTCAACTCCAATTTGTTGACCAACTTGGAAGCTAGCCAATTCTTGGCCAGAAGTATTAACCATTTTAGGAGCTGTTAATGTGATGTCGCCAAATGCTCCAAGAGTATTTGGTATGGTGGATATGATTAATGGAAATAATGCAATGGCTAGATAAATTGGTTTCATTAACGCTACCGTGTTATGTTTACTATAAAATATTTACGATACATTCATTCGCCAAATTCAGATAGTTATTTTTCTTATGACAATTTCGTGTCCTTCATGAACATGAGATGAGTGATTTATTTTTATTATTTCCCCCATCTTCAAGTCTGAAAAAAATTTTTCATTATATCTTCCAAGAATTTTCTTGCAGTTAAAACAGTATATTTCTTTGAAGTCCATAAACGTGTGCAGGTGCTTACAATATTTTAAGATAAAGTCAAAATTCTATAGGAGATATTCCTGGTTGATCCTTGTTTTCATGAAATTGTATTTTTGATATTTTATAGTAGATAACCTCACCTCGTCTTTCTATAACAGCTAGAACGGGTTCTTTTCCCATTGTAGTTATTTGTTCAATTTGTTTTTGTAGTAAACCCATTTTCTGACGTCTTCCTTCACTGAGTCCAAAAATCACATATTTGGCTGCTTTTTCACCAAATTGGCCTCTCTCATATACCCTAAAATCATAACCAAAACCAAAACCATCCTTTGCAATGTAGCCCCTAGATCTTAAATCACGATAGATTAAAAATTTTGTAAGTGAATCAACATCATATTTTACACATTCTTGCATCATAAAGTTAAAGGTGACTTGTTGTTTTCCTTTTAGGAGCTTGAGCTTGTCGGTATACAAGAGATAAAGAGATTCAAATGGCTCGAGAAAAAACTTTTTCTTTATTATTTTGCCAAATCCTTTCTGCTCTAGGCTATGTTGCATAT
>CAZDTF010000156.1:0-3325 GCA_964508325.1 uncultured Nitrosopumilaceae archaeon
GAATCAAACGGAATCCCGTATACTATTGCAGAGACTTCTCCTTCTTCATTTGGGCTTGTTATCAACGGATTTCTATTCATGTAGAGATCAAGATAACTCATTTTACTAGATGGGCTGCCAGTATTACATCATATAACAGTATACTGCAGAAATGTTTTTTAAAATTAAAACAAACTAAATCTAGCTGGTAATAGCATTTCCCGGCATGTTACATTTTGCATGTATCTGGATTTCTCCCACTCTTCTACATTCTGAGCATTTGAACTGAATAGATTCTTTACAGTCGGGGCAAGATTGCAATTCTTGCAACATTTCGCCACATGACCTACATGAATCTTTTCTCATATTTATAAAAATTGCATGATCCTCATATAAATTGTATGAATATTTGAATAACCTATTTGCACTCAAATATCTAAAACAATACACTTAGTTCCAAAAAAACTGGTCTAATCCTGTCTGCTTTGGCGCACCAATGAGGGTGGCAAAGTCAAGGTCCATCGATGACAGAATTTGATCAAAAGTGCTTTCCATAAATTCCATGTATTTGGCAGAATCAATCTCGTCTGATTTTGCTAATTCAACTGGCTTGACCCCTGGTTTATTGATTATTTTCACATAGGATATGATGTCACCTTTTTTTATCTCTCTAATTTGTTCCAAAAGCTTTGCGGCACGAATGTGTTGTGGAATTGTTTTCACATATTCTGATGGGGCTTTACTAATCATTACATTGAATGCAAGTTCAGAAAGTGGAATTTGTTTTGCCTTTAGTTTTTTTGCATACACTGCTATCATATTGCTGATTTTCTCTTTTGATTCGTTAAACTCTTGAGTTGTTTTCACCTTAGATAAAATTTCTAGAATTTCATAAAATAATGTCCTAATAAATGGTGGAGTATGTGATTTTTTCCCGGTAAGGCCTTTGACATCAACTTTACCGTCTTTTTGTACACCAAGATAGTTTTTCTTTCTTGTACTCAATACCACATATCTATATTCTTTATCAAGATCTAAATCAACTCCGAATTGATTTTTGGCCCAATTCACTACAATTTGAATTTGATCTTTTGTAGGATTTTTTAAAAATAATGAATCGGTATCGCCGTACAATACCTCGATGCCAACGGATTTACATTTTTCAATTGTTTCTAAAATAGTATATCGCCCTACAGCAGTTGTAGCTTCTGCTACTGGTAAACAATATAGTGGAAATATTTCTGCACCCATTACTCCGTAGCTGGCATTTAGTATTACTTTGAGTGCTTGACTTACTACTGTGTATAGCTGTTTTTGGTCTTCATCAAGTGAAGGATTTTTTGCAAGATTTTTATAATAATTTACTCTCAGATCCCGTAAAGAACCAATCAAAATTGCTGTAAGACCATTTTTACAAGTACATACCCAATGATTTGTTCCTGGAATAGTATTTTTTTTGCATTCATCATGCATGCATCTTACTGTCTCATATGACAAATTTCGTACCTTTATGATGCTAGGATATAGACTGGCAAAATCCATTACGGATACATCAAAATGAATCCCTGCAGTTGGCTCGACTACTAGGCCCCCTCGATATTTCTTGTCTTTAATGATTGCTTCTGTAGATGCAACTGTTGATTTTAGATCAAGTTCTTCTCTTCGGGGTATCAAAAAATTATGTTTTCTATGTTCGAAATAAAATAAACTACGAATCCATTGTGATACTCCCATTCTAGATATATCATCTATAGGCATTCTTGCTATTCTAGTGATAACAATTAACAAATCCATTAGCAAATCGTTGTTAAAGCTTGTCAGATTTTGTGTCAGCCTTGCATCATTATAACAATAATTTGCAAGCTCATATAGTGAAAGGTCGCCAAGCTCACCGTCGTAGTCGATTTTTAATTCGCCTAACAATCCTTCCGTCACGCTGTTTAGTGAAAAATCATTATACTTGTGACTAAATGCGTAAATCTGAAAAGAACGATTTGAAAACGTTCTATACAAATCAACATGTACTCCATGTTTTAACGTAGCTGAATCTCTCATCATTATTAATGGAATTTCTCTGGAATTAACCCCAAGTCTTTCAGCTCTGTTGTAAATGTATGGCATATCAAAATCATCTCCATTATAGGTAATTACAAATGGATAATCTGTCAAAATTTTGAATGCATTTTGTATCATTTCTTTTTCCTTTTCCTCATCATAAAATGAAACTTTGATATCTGAAGCAAGCTCACTTTTCCCAGGTAGTTTGTCTTTTTTTTGAAGTACAAAGACTTGTTTTAGACCATCACTTCCAGAAAATCCTATGGCCGTAATTTTTTTATCAGCTATTTTTGCATCTGGGATTCTTCCTATCTCAGATTCTACTTCGATATCAAAACTTACTCTTCTGATTTTTGGAATGGGCTGGTTTAGTAGATTAGCCCAGTCTGTTATGTGATCTTGAAATTCTTTAGAATCAATAATTCCAATACTTGTGACTTTGTCATACAATAGTCCTTTTAACTCAAGTTGAACTTCATCTGGAATTTTATAGCTATATTCTTCAAGTTTTCCGTTTGAGATTGTATAGTATTTGCCAACAATCAGAGAAGAATCATAAAGATAATTCTCATAATACTTGATGTCAGATTCCCAAGTTTCGATTATGTTCCTAATACTCTTATCTGTCTGAGTACCTCCAATAGCAAGAGGGTCTGCGACTATTATTTTTGTAACCTGAATGGGTCTGTCTTTAAGAAGATCTATTTTTTCGGTTTTTTTTAATTCTAATACATCTTTTCTTTCTGATAAAAATTTCAGATCTTCTGGGTCCAGCTTAGAATAACAATATGGTTTGTGACCTGTATTATCAGTCCACAGTAGAATTTTTTTTGAATTGGATTCGTAGAATTTGAGAACTGCAGATTTTTTTTGGCTGTCATATGTTGCAGAAACTAACAATGCAGGTGGCATTGTTACAGTTACTTCGTCTACTGCACCAATGATATTTTGTTGCACATGTAACACCTAGTTTGTTGGAATCAATTTCATTTCTGGATCCTCGAGCAAGGCTTTAATCCAATATTGAATTTTTCTCTTATCTAAAATCTCTACCTTAATTCCAGCTTCTTTTAAAAGACTAAAATCAGTTTCTGGGTATGAACCAAGACACACAATACGTCTAATTCCAATCGTAATTGCCATTTTACTACATTCAAGACATGTTACACAAGTTGTATAAAGTGTGGTATCTTTTGTTCATGAACCAACTCCAAGTATGGCACAATGAATAATTGCATTTGCTTCAGCGTGATTACAGATACATCTGTCAAGACCTTCTCCTGCCTGT
>CAZDTF010000157.1:0-3310 GCA_964508325.1 uncultured Nitrosopumilaceae archaeon
GCATTTTCAAGTAAACCAAAATACGAATTATCAATTCACTTTGCATGTGGTGCTGGTACTTACATCTTTGAAGACCAGGAAACCAAAAAGTTTGTTCCACTAACAAAATTTGCAGATATTCAAGGTATGTTAGAACTCTTTGAAGACAAGGCAGACGAAATTCGCTCTGGCAAGAACAAATATTTTACGATGCTAGAGGTTGTGAAAAAACTCTCAAGCTTTGTAGACAAGAAGAAACAACCAGCAGGCCTTGATCTAGCAAAGATGTTTAGCAATATTTTGATGAAAAGATCATTTGATGCAGTAGGTTCATGGCATGTCAAAGGACTCTTCTTAGGTATGATGCACTTCCAAGACAAGTACAACGAAGATCTTGAAAGACTACAAAGATGTGATATTCACTATGTAACACCAGATCTTAGAATAATTCCATTCTGTGCATTTAATGTGATTCCAGAATGGTATAGAGATAGAATTCAAAAGAAATATTCTACAACAGTAGAGGAATGGGAACAAAGAGTTGGTGCAAAACTTGAAGATGGTCTCTATAGAGGAATCATGCGAAGAGGATCAGGTGACGAACTTGCTGCAGGTTGCGCAAAGAGTCAAATGTTCCATGAAGCTTCACAAGCTTTAATGTAAATTTTTAATTCTATAACTGTATAATTTTAAGAAATCGTACAAGATTATTTTTTGCCACTGATACTTATACCACTTTCTATTTCTCTAAAGTGGACTATCTTGATCTTTATGTCTTTAAACCATCTTTGTACTTCCTCAGGAGTATGTCTGTAAGCGTATTTTGGAAAATACCAATCAAAATTCACGCCAACACTTCGTTCAAAATTATCATCTTCTGCCCAAAAGCATTTTAAAAAATTCCAATAGAAGAAACGCTGTACATCATAAGTTCCAGCCTTTATTTTCAGAAGAGGTATATCGTGTGGTATAGTAATTTTTTTCTTGAGTTTAGCTAGACTTCTACCTAAATATGTCATATTTTTTGAGAATTCTATACATTCTTTTTCTGACATTTTGGTAGTATGACTTCGGATATAATCATCTGCAAATTCTCTCATTGGTCCTTTTCTATTATATACGTAGATAGAGATCAAACCATCGTTTTCTAGGAATTTTGTAAGATATTTGAAAGAAGTTTCAGTGTCTTTGGTGTGATGTAATACTTGATCTGAACAGATAAAATCAAAGAAATTTTTTCTAAAAGGAAGGTCTCTTAGATCAGCTTGTAAGAAGTGGACGTTAGAAACATTTCCATATTTCTTATAAGCAAAATCTATACTACTACTTGCATCAATAGCAAAAACTTCTGCATTAGGATTTGCAGAAAAAAGTTTTGCACTGTTACCTATACCTGTTCCAGCATCAAGAATTCTATGTCTTGTTTTTAGGAAATTATTAAAATTTTTGAGAGTTTTCCAGCCAAATCTGTTAAGAAACCAGTTTTGTTGTTTTAAGAACCATTTTTTGTCATGATAATATTTGTTATATTTTTCCCACTTTGAAGAAAAGGCATCTTCAGTTTTTACAAAGTTTTTTTCATTATCCACAACAAATCTAGGAATGCCCTTGTGTATCCTAAATTTATGCTTGCTAGTACAGACCAAGAAACCCTCAGATATTTCCAGATTGTCTCGTTTCAAGATTTTAAGAATAAAATTTTTGCCACAGATAGGACAAATTACATATTTTACTAGAATCTCTCTCAAGTCTGGTAGCAGTTTTTCTCAGGTAAATAAAAATCAATAGCAAATAGGAATGAACATTAACTTATGCAATTACAGATATAACCAATGAATTCAGAAAATCATAATTTTGTAGTGGGTTTTATCTCCTTTGTTATGAATAATCTAAACCAAATTTCAAACGCTAGCAACCCAAGGAATTTGTTCACATATCTTACGTCTGGATTCTTAACAAGTTTTTTGAGATGTTTTTTTACCCAGTCTTCTCTTATCCATCCATCTTTGATGATTCTTGCATCAGATAAATAATAATCACATAATTCACGCCCGTGAGAGTTCAATAGATTAATAGTATTAACTGAGAACCCTTGTTTTGTTTTAGACATCATATCATCGCTTACATATTTTCTGAGAATTTTTCTAAGTAAAATCTTTCCAATGTCTTTTTTACTGTCATATTTTAATTTATAAGGCAAATGAGTGGCATAAGAAATTAATTCCTTTGAAAGGATAGGTGAAATTGATCTTATATCAAAATGTCTGTGAATTTTTGTATAAAGTGGAATCCAATTGTATAATAGTTTTCCGTTAAAATCAGCCAAAAAAACTTGTGCGATAGGTGAGAGTGGGTTATCAAAATATGGTTTTAAATTGCTATGGATTTTATTCCAAGAAAAGGATGCTTTATTACCAAATAGATCCTCCTGATCAGGAACCCAATCTCTTTCATGACACTTCAGATATGCTTTCACTTTCTCAACAGGTGAAAAATCTGGCTTTATTAGAGATAGGAATTTTTTATATCTAAAAGTATATCCTCCGAAAAGTTCATCCCCACCATCTCCAGATACAAGGGTATTTGAGAGTGATTTTGCCTTTTTAACAACATAGTACCAATGCAAATCCCAAAAAGGGAGTTTTATGATACTTATTGCCTTTGGTAATTCTTTGAGATAATTTTCTATGTATATAACATGATGTTCGGCTTCAAATTTTTCTGCTATTTTTGCGGCATTTACTGATTCATCAACACTGTCAGCAAATTTAACAGAAATTGCATCAATGCCAAGATGTGGGCATGTTTTTCTTAGCAAGCTAAGAATTAAGGTAGAATCTATTCCTCCACTAAGAGCAACAGCAACTTTTAGTTTCGAATTATTAAAATTTTTTTTAATAGTATTTCTTATGGTTTTTTCAATATAGACGACAGGTTTGGTAACTGGTTTTTCTATAAAATCTTTCCATGTTAATTTTGGTAGAAGAGTTTTTTGTGTAGAATCATATCTGAGAGTAAGAGCATTTTTTATTGAGACAGGATTGATTTGGTTAAACTCCTCCACGTCCAATGCCTCTAAAAATTAAGCCTACTTTTTTTGCGGCATGAACATCAATTAATCCTCTAGCATCCACTAGAACTGGAGTTTTCATTTTAGCTACAAACAATGTAGATTCAATACTATGGAATTCTTTATGTGCAGTAACAATTATCGCTGCATCTGCATTTGTTATTGCATTTACAAGATTATCTTCAGTCTTATGTGAAAATACTTCAGTAGACTTGAAGTAAGGATCATAAATTTTTATTTTTGCATCAAGTTGGTCTTATT
>CAZDTF010000158.1:0-3307 GCA_964508325.1 uncultured Nitrosopumilaceae archaeon
TAAAACTTCCATCTGAAGACGGAAGCAGTTGTACAATCAAAACTAGATTTTTTGATGGATTTGCGATTCCCAGAGTTACTGCAGTACTAGAATCAGGTTGACTCACATGACCTGTTATCACAATAGTGTCTCCCGGATTGTATGACGGTAAATCTGTCTTGACAGTTAGAGTCTGACTATTTGCTGAGACTATCTGATATGCAGTTGTCAGGTTTCCATTTGGATTGGTAGGACCGCCCATGTTTTGTTGTATCCCAGTGGAGCCAGAAAATTGGAATGTAGTTTTGGCGATTCTATCTATGCTACCATACACTGCAGTTAACTGATACATGCCAGATGTTTGCCAGAGAGCACCTGTGTCATCGGTTACGGTTGTTGAAAAAGTTCTGTCAGATCTTACGTCAACTTGATCAACTTTTACAATATCTCCTTTAGGATCAATGATTTTGATACCTATTGGCGTGCCAGAAATATAATCCTGCACAGTTCCCGATATTGTAATTGTGTCACCAGCATTGTAAGATGCCTTGTCAGTTGCAACTGTGACTCCGCCTATGCTTCCAGATGTGATACTTGTTGGATTTACACCAGTATTATTCACGAGTGCAGCAGAGGCAGCATATGCTTGTTGCTCAGACATAATTCCAGGTATTAAGATAATTGTTAGGAGTATGCCAGTTAGGGCATGTATTTTCTTTTTTTTAATTTCATCTAGAATCATTTTCAACTAACTCATTATTCAATATTACTACTTCTTGCTACTTAGTAGTACCCCTAGTTAAATCATGCGGTATTACTTTATCGTACTATTGGCAAAATTGAAACTAAGTCTAAGCATCGATGAAGAACTAATAGACTGGCTAGACATTAAAGTCAAGGAAAGAAAATTTTCCAGTAGATCCCACGGAGTACAATATGCCATATCGAAGTTGCGAAAGTCTGAAGATTAAATTTGGAGAATTTCTTCAAGAATTTTCAACATTAGTTATACTTTGAAACTAATATCCTGTGAAAACATATTGAACCAGTGGTTTTGACGTACTAGACTAGTATCAGGTCAACTATCAAAAAGCACATCGTACACTTATCCAAGCCAATTCGTTCCCTTTCTGCATCAACCATGCCAGGTATGCATAGGTACATGCATGCAATGCATCATCAAAAGATCCTGGAGGATGATCATACCGTACATATTTTTTCCCACTTGATAGATCAACTGACTCACCCTCAATGCAGGTAAACTGATCAACAATCCAGTCAACCCAATTCGGTTTGGCTGCAGGAATTGAGATTCTAGGTGTTGCATTTGGAGATGCAGATCTTGTTATCAAGTCAATGATTGTTTCAATGGCCCATGTCCTGTCCACATCAATCCTGTTCTGAACAGATATTATTTCAAACAGTTTCTCAGGTCTTGATACATACATGCATTTGGTCATTCTTTCTGCGTATCTTTCTTCCAGCTTTTGCACCTGTCGTGTACCCCCACCTGCATCCATCACACCCTGCGCAATATTATACACATCAACAAGATTTGCAATTGTATCAGCCTGCTTCTCAGTAGACTTTTCATCAATTTTTTGAAGATAGATTAGACGAAATCGCGGAGCAATCTTGTCAACCAACTGCCAGATCCAGACCACAGTAAAGGCATTTGTTCCACCTCCCCAGTCCACACCAAGATAGAGCGGTCCTAGACTCTTGTCCACTTCTTCTGGTCGAAGTAAGGATATGTTATTATCAAATAGTGCGCGCATGTCAGATTCCACCAACGGTTTTCTTGCGCTGGCGTGCCACCAACCCTCCACTTCATTGGCAAATGTTCTTGGAGTGTATGCCAATCTTTTCTTTTCAATCTCTTCTTTTGGCATCCATGGTGCCATGTAATGCGAAAGATGGTAGGAACTTGTCCCAGATGACGGATTTTTTGCAACCCACTTTTTTTGTTCCAAGTCCCATTCCTGCTGGTTGCCAGTGTGCCACAGCTTCCACCATGGATCATCCTGATCACTTCCAGTACCCATCCCAACAAACCTTCCATAAGGTGATTTTGACAGTGTCTCTTTTATCACAGGTATTGCTGCCACGTTTGTGGATTGGATCTCATCTACTACCACAAAGTCTGCAGGAACTGATCGTGCTTTATCGTAATCAGGCCATGCAGAATACATGTACAAGCATGATCCATTTTTGAAAGGCTGCGTTGAAACATTTCCTTTTCCTGCCATTGATTTGAGCACCGGCGATTGATCAATTCCCCAGCTGTGCAGCCTGAGCTTTGAAAAGATGGACACGTGGTCTTGCCTGTCAGAAAGGTACAGCCCCACGGTTGAAGGATGTGTCAGTAAATTATGGAGCATCCAGTTTACAGCAAATTCTGTAATCTCCATCTGTCTCGGTTTTACGATATAGATCTCTTTGCTTGTATCACGGTATATTGGTAGAAGATATGGCCTGTCTGCAAAAGAAAAATTTCCACCTTTGATCATTCTGACCTCTTCTACAAATTGTATAATATCACTAGAAAAGAGAGGCAAAACCATCGTATCTTTGCTCAAAACATTCTGGTATTGGTTGCCCATTATTTCTCGGATTTTCTTTCTTATTTCCTGGTTTGCATAATTCAGACTAAGCATTTCTGTCACAATTTCGCTTTTTTATCTCTTCATTGATCATATCACTAGCATCAGGAAGCATCATCAGAGACACCTTTTTTTCCACCAAGTGTGAAATTGTCTGTATAATTTTAGAATGACTTTGGACTTGATTTGGTGGTATAACCTTACCCGCGTCTTTTAATTTCTGTATTGATACATTGACATCTTCAAGCATTTCATGGGATTGGCGAATCAGACCGTCCAAATTTATGATACCTTCAATTCGTGCATTCTTGACTCGTTCAACAAGGCTTTTTGTTTCCCGTCCATGAATTTCATTGTAAAGATCCTTGTAATGCTTGTTGACTGTCTTGACATTATATCCAGTAATCTGAGCGGCTTTGTAGGCAGGTACATTCTTCTCAAAGTATGGTTGAATATCCCTTCTGGCCTGAATCCGTTGTGCCCTGGTTGGCCGTCCGTTTTTATGCTGAATTTCACTCATGTTCCAAAAGTAGCTCCGAAACACGCCCTTTTATGTATAAAAACCCGCCCTTTTGGAGGCTCAAAAATGGAGTTTTAGTGTTTTTTAGCTAAATGGACGAACCAAAAACATGCTTTTTTATCCATTTTTAGCCATTTATCAGGCACGGGAACTAGCCAGATAGCGACTTGGCCTTTATCCCGAACTTGCCATCCATCACAATCTC
>CAZDTF010000159.1:0-3300 GCA_964508325.1 uncultured Nitrosopumilaceae archaeon
GACTTTTGGCTTCCCTTGATTTGAGCAAAATGAATCTTGTAGGACTTGTGATCTTTGTATTGCTGTTTGGTGTTGCAAGTCATTCACTAACAAATTTAGCTTTTGCAGATGAACTTGCGACTCGTGACAAATCTCAAGCAATAGGCGGAGCCGAGTGGTATAAAACCAATTTAAATGTGTCAAAAGATCCATCAGTAATAACCAAGGTAAAAGAAGCACTAGAGAAGCAAAAGGCAGCGATAAAACATCTCAAAGAGGCGGCAACAAGTAAAATCAAAGGATATGCAGAGATAAACGTGGATGTTTCAAACACAACTAAAAACAAAAGTTGCCATAAAAGCTGCTAAAGATACATACAAGACAAATGTCAAAACAGAGATAAACAAAACAAAGAATATCTAATCTTAATTTTTTTACAGATTTTGTTAATCTAGTTCAAAAAACTTGGAGGCCATCTTAACATCTCATTTCCGTGAAATTTTTTGTTTTTCAGCAGACTCTTTTCTTCTAACCAAGAAAGTCACGACAGATATCATTATTACTGCTGCAATCTCAAAGAAAATCCAATCTATTATAGGAAATGATAAAATCCTGCTTAGAAACGGAGTGAACAAGGGAAATCCATCACCACCATTAAAAATATCGTAGGAAATATGGGTCACCACACTAGTTGCTGCGATTATGCCCAGAATATAATCTCGCTTGCCAAATATGGCCATCAAAACTATTGCAGAAATTAATGCGAAAATTATTGAATGACTCATTCGTGGGATTCCCTCTGTTTGTAATAGTGCTATTAGATGATCAGAATCTATCAATACTGCAAGGGATCCTCCAAGTAGTGCATACTTTACCCTTAAAGTTGCCACACCAGCAACAAGACCCCAAATAAAGTGCCCTACAATTTCTTTTGCGTTGAGACTACCAATTGCTATTGGATTTAGCGGAATCTTTCCTGGAAGGAACATTCCTGTAAATGACAAGATTGCTGATAATGAACAAAAAATAAGTGATACACTTGTAATGAAATAAACGTCTTTTTTGTTAATTTGCAACTGTTATGGCTGACAAATTATTCAGATATTATTTGTTTCAACTTAGCGTGTTTGGTTTTAATCGTATATTATTAAATAAGGTTATAATAGATTAGTTGATATGTCAGAAGAAAAGAGACAATTTTTCAATTTTTCATTTTTTAAGGTTGACCCCAAGTGGAGATGGATGGCAGACCTAGCAAAGGAGGAATCTGCAAAAGAGGTAGAAAACATAATCAAACATTCTGGGATTCAATTCCGATCATACTCGACTTTAGGGCTACGAGATGATGCAGAATTTCTGTTCTGGTTTGCCGCTGAATCAATAGAACAAATCCAAGATGCCATATCAAAACTATATCTGACTGTTTTTGGGAAGTACATCACTCCAACACACGTGTATCTCTCAAGCACAAGACCATCTCTTTATGCAAAGACTTCTGGTGCTCGTGGCTGGCTTGGTGGAGAAGAACAAAAAAAGTACGTAATAGTATATCCATTTGTTAAAACACGAGAATGGTATCTCTTACCGCTTGAAAAAAGAAAAGATATGATGTCAGAACACATCCAAGTTGGCCAAAAATATCCTCAAGTAACTTTAAACACTACATACTCTTTTGGAATTCACGATGAAGACTTTATGCTTGCTTTTGAAACAGATGATCTGCATGCATTTCAAGACCTAATTATGGATTTAAGAGAGACCCGAGTCAGTGCATACATCAAGGTTGATACACCAATGATCGTTTGCATAAAAAAAGACATAATCCCACTGATTAAGAGTCTTGGATGATGAAGGCATTAAAAGAATGGGCAACTGTTGTCGAAGCACTTGAAAATGGCAACCAGACAGTTCTTCTACGAAAGGGAGGTATTCTTGAGACCTCTTCTGGTTTTAATGTGGAATCAAAAAATTTCTTTCTCTTTCCTACTTATGAACACCAGGATAATGAATCACTAAAATCACAATATTATGGATATTTAGCTGAGGCCAGAGAAAACAAACCAAAAGAAGGAACCAATAGAATTACTTCTTTTGCAGAGGTTGTTGAAGAATTAGACTTGGATTCTATGGAAAAAATTGAACGTCTTTCTCCATTTCATATTTGGAGTGATTCTTATATTGTGGAAAGGATGAACTGGATGCCAGAAAAACCAATGAAAGTTGTGTTTCTCAAAGTTTTCAAGATGCAGCCAACTGAGGTACCTATCCTGCCAGATTATCAAGGTTGCAAATCTTGGATAGAATTAAATGTAAATCCAGAATCTGGAAAATCGGTTTTAAGTGATACTGAGATTCAAGAAAAACTCTTGGAGTTTAGGAGAATTGTAAATTGAAATATAGAAGTCTAGGTAAAAGTGGAATTAAGGTCTCTGAGATAGGATTTGGAGCATGGACTCTGGGTCTTGATTGGTGGGGGAAAAAAATAGAGGATGATGAGGCCAAAAGGCTGTTAAAGAAAGCATATGATGTTGGAATTAATTATTTTGAAAGTGGAGATATTTACGGTAGAGGAAAAAGCGAGAGGCTCATAGGCGAAGTATTTTCTGGAATGAGAAATGATGTAGTCATTTCCACAAAGTATGGTTATGACATCTATAGCAACGAGCAAGTCGGACACAAAGAACTTCCACAAAAGTTTACTGCAGAATTTACTGATTTTGCACTGCAAAAAAGCCTAGAACGATTACAAACTGATTATTTAGATGTCTACGGCTTACACAATCCAAAAATCCATACAATACAAGATAATGCAGTTTTTGATATCCTTGACAGAAAAATCAAGGAAGGAAAGATCAAAAGCTACCAAGTAGCTTTAGGTCCTGCAATAGGATGGGCCCAAGAGGGAATCGAAGCTATGGAAAAAAGAAACACTACTGCAGTACAAACAGTATACAACATTCTAGAACAAAACCCTGGAAACAAGCTAATTGAATCTGCAGAAAAACATAATGTCGGAATACTCGTTCGAGTTCCTGACGCATCAGGAATCCTGACTGGCAAAGTAAACGCAGACACAAAGGTAAGTGAAAAAGACCACAGATCAGTTCGAAGTGGAGATTGGATAAAAGAATCATTAAAAAAGGTAGACCAGCTAATGCCAATTGCAAAAAGAAACGGCCTTAACATAACCGAACTTGCAATCAAGTTTATTTTGTCACAAAATGCTGTTTCATCTGTACTGCCAACAATAGTTGATGAAAAAGAGATAGTGATGTTTTCTCAGATGGTTGATGGAAAATATCTTAGTTCATCTGACATGAA
>CAZDTF010000160.1:0-3296 GCA_964508325.1 uncultured Nitrosopumilaceae archaeon
CTTCAACATTTTCTGTTGTTAATTCATTATCCTGATCACGAATAATTTTTTTAAGCCCAAATTTTTCTTTTGTCTCACAAATTCCATATGGGGAATATGTAGGAATACAAAAATTAGTTATGATTAATTTAGAATTTGTTCTAGTAACAAATGCTTTGATAAGAGAAACAATTTCTTGAGATTTACTTTCAATGAATTTTTTCCTTTCATCTATAGATATGGAATAAGGAAAATAGAATAGATTTCCAAGCACTGTCCGTGTATCAAGAATTAGAAATGTTACATCTGTTTTAAATTCATACAGAGTACTGGAGGTGTCAAGAATTTCTTGATTATATTGGTTATATCCAGAAACATGCGTACTACACTGAATTTGTTTCTGGGCACATTTTACACGCATTATTTCTTCCAAACCATTAAGCGTAAAGCTTCCAAGAATGGCTACCTTTAATTTTCTTTCAAAAGATTTGTTATCAATATCGCGAGCTTTTGCAATATAATATGATAAATTAAGCTCATTTTGCATTTATAAATAAAAGTTAGAAAAGCAATTAATTGTTTCTACAAAATATTTGAAATATCATCATGAAAGAATTACAAATTCATGACATTCAAGTACTATTCCAATCATTTACTAAATAGTCTAAGCTTTTACTAATGCAGTTATTCCATCATGTAGATCAACAGATGGTTCAAAGCGCAAGCTTTTCTTTATTTTTCGTGTATCTGCTGAGCTATACACCACCACACCTGGAATAGCTTTTTTATGAATAGGTTTGAGTTTAGTTTTATTTGCGGCAGTTAACATTATTCTGGCCAATTCATTGACAGATACTGTTTTACCAGTTGCAAGATTAAACACGTCAAAACTACTCTTATAAGATATTGCACTTGCAAATGCCCTTGCGATGTCTTCAACATGGATAAAATCTCTAGTTTGTTTACCATGACCAAAAATTATTGGAGGTTTGTTAGACATCAATCGTGTCATGAATTTGGAAATAACACCTGAATAGGCATCATTTTGTCTCGGTCCATAGATGTTAAATGGTCTGAATGCTACTACATTAATTCCAAAAAGTTTTGAATATATCTTACAGTACTGTTCACCTGTTAATTTTGTAGAGCCATATACAGAGGTAGGAATTGTTAGAACAGATTCTGACATTAGTTTTTTATAATCACCATAAACTGCAGCTGAAGAAGCAAAAATAAATTTCTTAATATTTCGTTTTCTAGCAAACTCCAGCATGTTTAAGGTACCATTTACATTTACATCGTTTACGTAAATTGGGTTAGTGATAGATTCAACTACACTTGCAACTGCAGCCAAATGAATTATCGTACTAGTAGCGGGAAGTTTTAGTAGATCTTTAAAATTTCTTATATCAATTTTAAAAAATTTTGCTTTACCAGCATCAACAAATTTTTTGATATTATCATATTTTCCACTAGCCAAGTTATCAACAATAATTGGAAAATATTTTTTAGAGATAAGATGTTCTACAAGATGAGATCCAACAAATCCTGCACCGCCAGTTACAATTATTTTCAATAGATTTTCAGATATGCAATTACAATTAAAGTATATCTAATTTTCATTCTTTGCTTTATTTTTTATTTATAGAACATGATATTTTTGTAAAGTAACTTGCGAGTTTTTTAGTATATTTTATGTTAATAAAAGAGTGAATTTTCAATCAGATAAACGATCCAATTTCATATTTTCATTTGACCATTTTTCATGCCTAATATTACATCAATTTACCAATTTCACACTTGGATGTATATCGTAGCTAAAATAACACCCTTATTTGACTACAGTTTTTAAGTAATTAACACTAAGAGATGAGATATGAAATATAAGCAAATTCTACTTACAAGGCCACCTACCGGTTCAAACGCACTTCAAGGAGGCTCTGATGCCGATCCCCATCCACAACCACCGTTGGGACTGGGCTATATCGCAGGCGTCATAGAGAGGATTCCCGATGTAAATGTTTTAGATATACTTGATGGAAATTTTTCAAAAAATTATGTTGAAGATGTTATTGATGTAGTAAAAAAATACAATCCCGATTTGGTGGGTTTTAGTGCATTTACACCTTTTGCTCAAAAGGCGTTAGAGGCAGCTACTGCAATAAAAAAAATCAATCCAAATATTTTGACAATTTTAGGAGGACCGCATGCTGTTCTTGCTGAAGTCACATTAAGAAAATGCACTGCCCTTGATGCAATTGTATATGATGAAGGAGAAGGACAGATTGAAGAGATAGTATCAGGAAAACCACTACATGAAGTCCCAGGTTTATTCATACGAAAAGATGGAAAAATAATTCCCACACAGCCTAGATCTTACATTGCAGATATGGATTCATTACCATATCCAGCATATCACAAACTTCCTCATTTTCCAGATGGTTATCACCCACATCCACCAAAAAGCACTGGAAAAAAATGGTCTAGTATAATGTGGTCACGAGGATGTCCATTCTTCTGCAATTATTGTAATAGAGAAAATAGTTTTGGATTAAAGTTTAGAAATCAATCTCCTGAATATGTCATAAAACATATTCAATATCTTCACTCCCAATATGGAATTGAAGAACTTACATTTTATGATGATGTGATGTCATTGAATAGAAAGGCTACAATGAAATTAATGGAATCCATGAAGCCAAAGAATTTGGGTTTTAAGATAGTATGGGATTCAGAGACAAGAGTAGATCTTGTTGATCAAGAATTACTTTATGCCATGAAAGATGCAGGATGTAGAATGATCTCATATGGCATAGAACATGGAGTTTTCATTCATGAGATCAAGGGAGGAAGAGCAACACTAAAGCAAGCAGAGGATGCTATAAAATGGACTCACAAGGCAAAGATCCAAACTGTAGGTTATTTCATGGTAGGATTACCTAAAGAGACGCCTGAGACAGTAAGAAAAACAATAGAATTTGCTAAAAAGTTGGACTGCACATATGCCCAATTTGCAATTACAATGCCTTTCCCAGGAAACAAACTATATGATGAGGCAGTCAAATCTGGAATGGTTCAGCTAGACGATATTTGGGAAAAATTTGTGTATGCAGGTGTTGGCTCTGGAGGTATTCAAGCTCCTGTTCTTACAACAAAATCAATGAGTGCAGAGGATCTACAATATTGGGCAAAGAGGGGATATCGACCATCCTGCGGCTGGACTCAATATTAAAAGGAGAGCCGGAACTCGATCCCGAAGCCAAGGAGCATAGCGATCTCGACGAGGCGGTCCTTCCCAAGGAACCGCTCCCGGTGGT
>CAZDTF010000161.1:0-3281 GCA_964508325.1 uncultured Nitrosopumilaceae archaeon
GAAAAGTTAACCTAGAGAGAGCGGCAAGAAGCCTGCCACGAAGTATGTATTAGACTGAACAGTTTCCTGGACTAATACACAGAATGCTTGATCCAAAAACAGTAATTCTGATTTTTGCATCAGGAAAGCTTGTTTGTACTGGTGCAAAAAAGGAATCCGATGTTTATAGATCAGTTCACAATCTCCACACTATGCTTGAGGAAAAAGAATTAATGATATACGAGTGATGATCTTTTTCCCCAAGTTTTTCATAAATTTTCCCCATCTCTCCTTTTGATTTTATAGTTGAGAGTATATTGTGTAATTATTACAACATTTTCCATTTTAGAAAATTGAGTATCTATTCTGATTCTTTAGAAAAATCATCTGCTTTAGCATTTTTATTGTTTTTTAAAGATATTCTCACTAAACAACAAAGCGTAATTTTATTTAACAAGCAATGACACCGATACCTGATGTATCAAATTGCACTCATAACAGGAGATGGTATAGGACCAGAGATATCAGAATCTATTATCAAGGTACTAGAAACAGTAAACGACAAGCTTGACTTAAAAATTAAAATAGAAAAGCTTGAAGCTGGAGACAATGCATTGGCAAAGACTGGCAAAGCATTGCCTGAATCAACCTTGGAATCCATCCAAAAATCAAACGCATGCTTGAAAGCGCCAGTTGGGGAAAGTGCAGCTGATGTTATCGTAGTCTTAAGAAGAATACTAAACCTCTATGCAAACATAAGGCCTGCAAAATCATACCCTAACATGCCAGCGCTAAAGGATAACATCGATTTGGTAATAGTAAGAGAAAATACAGAGGATCTTTACATAGGCATGGAGTTTGAAATAGGTGATACAGCAGTAGCACTACGCACTATATCAAAAGATGCATCAAAAAAAATAGCAAGATATGCATTTTTAATGGCAACCCAACGAAACCAGAAAAAAAAGGTCTCCTGTGTTCACAAATCTAATGTAATGAGAAAAACAGATGGCCTTTTTTCTAAATCCTGCCAAGAAGTTGCAAGAGATTTTCAAGGTATACAGTTTGAGAATATGTATGTAGATGCGTGTGCCATGAATCTCATTAGACAACCAGAAGCATTTGATGTAATTGTAACACCCAATCTATTTGGAGATATTTTATCTGATGAGGCAGCCCAAGTAGTAGGTGGTTTAGGCATGGCGCCAGCTGCAAACATTGGAGATGATTTTGCGTTGTTTGAACCAGTCCATGGAGCGGCTTTTGATATTGCAGGAAAACAAGCAGCAAATCCTTCATCATTTATTCTTTCTGCAAAGATGATGTTTGAGTGGTTAGGAATGAAAAACCGAGATCAAAAGTGTTTTGATGCTGCAAAAAAAATAGAATCAGCTGTATATGGTGTTGTTAAGCAGGGAATTAAAACCAAAGACATTGGCGGGACCATGACAACTGATGAATTTACCAATCACGTAATATCTAATATCGTCTAAGATCAGATGCTGGAGGTTCCCTTGACCAGAAAAAAATTGCAAGACCTATTGGAATCATTATCGTGACAGCAACACCAAACGAGACCCAATAAAACATGGGATCAATTCCTGGAATGAAAGGTATTGGAAATACTGTATATGCCCATATGAATCCTATAAATCCAAGAAGAATTTTATTTCTTTTAAAAATTTTCCATCCCAATTTTCTTTTTGTTATGTAACAACGTTTGCATCTTGTTCTGTCATCTGTCATACATGATGTGCAGCAACGTTTTTCACAAAAATAGCATTTACGATCTCCAAACTCAGAACCACAGAAATCACATTGTTGCATCGATATTTATAGTAGAAATTAGATTTATCTTTTTAGGGAAAAAGCCTTTCCGGGTCTCGCGGATACAAGACCACTTCTCTGACATTATCTATCTTTGCTAGCACAGACATCAATCTATCAAGACCCAAGCCCCAGCCCGAATGCGGAGGCATACCCCAATCAAAAGACTTGAGATGATCTACAAATTGGGCAGGATTCAGCCCTTGCTCTTCAAGTCTTGAGCGTAGTTTTTTCGGATCATGTAGTCTTGTCCCTCCTGAGGATAATTCTAGATATCCATACTGAAGATCAAATGAGCGCGATAATGTAGAGTCGTTGTCTTTTTCATGTATGTAAAATGGTTTTAGTTTCATAGGCCAATCAATTATAAAGTAAAAGCCAGGATGTCGTTCTCCTAGTGTACGTAGATGTGAATCCTGTAAATCATCTCCCATCTCAAGTTTTATTCCATCTCTACCCAGTTCTTCAATTATTTTTTTGTACGTCAGATGCTCAAAAGACACGACCGGTTTTTTAACTTCAATGTCAAGTGTCTTTTGTTCTGCAACACAATTCTTTTCTATATATTCAAAAACATTTACTACAACTGATTCCAAAACATCCATTACATCTGTATAATCCATAAATGCAGCTTCAATATCTACACTAGTAAATTCCGTTAAATGTCGTACTGTGTGTGATTTTTCAGCTCTATAATATGATGCAATTTCAAAGACTCGTTCCAATCCAATTGTTAATTGTTCCTTGTAAAGTTGTGGGCTCTGAGCAAGATAGGCTTGTTTATCAAAATATTTTAATGAAAAAAGGTTTGCTCCACCTTCACTTGCACTGCCAATTATTTTTGGCGTGTTTACTTCTATGAACTGCTGTTCTGTTAGAGTTTTTCTAATTGAGATCAGTGCATGATGTCTTAATTTAAAGATAGATGCAGTTTTTTGGTTGCGTAGATCTAGTGCCCTTGCATTTAGTCTGTTGTCAATGTTGCTTTCCAATCTTCCAATAGGATCAATTGGCAGTGGATGCACCGCCAAAGTCAGGATATCGATTTTCTCAGATTTTATTTCAAATGCAAAATCTCGCGCTTTGGATTTTTGAACTGTTCCAGTAATTCGAACTACGCTTTGCCGGTTTAGCCCCTTTGTTTGGTTCAAGGCTTCGCCTACAAGAACAATTTGAGCAACTCCCGTAACATCACGCAGTGTCAAAAATGCGAGTTTTCCAAGCTCTCTAATGTCCTCTATCCAACCTCCCACTACTACCTGCTTCCCTATCATGGATGGATCAAGGTGCCCGATGTAGTGAGTTCTTTTGAAATCCATATCGTTACTCTTATTTTCTTTCGAACTCAACAATAAGTTAGCTTCCACTGAGGTTGTTGGTTTTCAAAATTGCCTAATCAATATCAATTGAAAATCTAGAAGATTCAAGTAACGGTTTTAGAGTAATTTTTCCGATCTCCTTTGTTTTCTGTAAAA
>CAZDTF010000162.1:0-3276 GCA_964508325.1 uncultured Nitrosopumilaceae archaeon
AAAATTACATGCAAGTTAATTTTAATAAATTGTGTGCAAATAGGACATGTCTGGATTTGACTCCCTTATAGGGAAATCTTTAGTACATATAATAAAGAAAAATCTTGGCCAAAGCACGCTAGAAAAAATTGAAAGTAGATTATTTGAGAAATTTGGAACAAATTTGATTCAGGCATCAAATGATTTCCCAAAGTTAGACTTGGTTCTAAGAGAGTGTTTGGGAGACAGAGCAAGAGGAATGGAAATGCAATTACTGCAGCACATAATATCAGTTCAACAAAACCAGATAGATGACAAGGAATGGATAACCATAGAGGATCCTTACATCAACAGAATAATACTAGAAGCAATAGGTGATGACGATAAAAAGAATATCTTGAATGCAGTGCTTGACAGACCAAGAGTAATCTCAGACATATTAGACATATGCAAAATCCCACAAACATCAGGTTATAGAAAGGTTAACAACCTAATTCAAAACGGGCTGTTAATAATTAATGGATTCGAATCAACAGAAGATGGAAGAACCATAAACAAGTATAGACCAGTATTTGATAATATTCAAATTCATGTGAAAAAGAACAAGGTCATAGTTCAAGTTCAACTGACAAAAGAATATCTTGACAATAGCAGTATCTTTACCATGCACTTTCAAGACCTGATGACCCATGTTCCATAGACTACAAACTTGACACATGCAAATCAATTAACAAGATTTTACATGTGTAACATTCCATTACACACAGATCTCTAAAGAGTGCTACTTGTATTGCAGTAACATGACAATGGATACAACCAACATCTCAATTTCTGAAGCCATGTTAAACATACAGCCAAGCGAACAGGAGATATTATATGATAAAATTAAAAATGAGTTATCAAAATTTGGATTAACTTCAAATCAATCAAAGGTGTTCTTGTTTTTAGAAAAAAATGGCTCTAGTACAGCTACCCAAGTAAGCAATGCACTCAAGGTACCAAGAACTGAGACATATCACCTTTTGACAAACTTACAAAACAGAGGTCTTGTATCTGCATCATTTCAGCACCCAATCAAATTCATTGCATCGCCACTTGATACAGCTATAAACATACTGATCAATACAGAAAAGGAACGTGTCAAAAACCTAGAAAACAAGGAAAGAGATATTGTCGCACTCTGGAAGACTCTACCACATTTTGGAATAAACAAGGAGGAAATAAGCGATGGAAAATTCCAAATCCTGCAAGGTCTAAACCAGATGTCTGGTAAGATAAGTGAGGTGGTGACAAATGCAAAAAAATCCATTCTAATGCTTGCTACAGAAAAAGATTTGATGAAATTTTATCATGCAGGTCTTTTAGAATTGTTAAAAAATTCCCAAGTAGATGTGCAACTTGTTTCATCATCTTCAAGTAAAACAGAGTATATTTTCTCAGACTCTTTGAGAGATAAGGTAAAAAGAATGCCTCAAAAAATTAAAGAAGATTTATGTTTTATCATAAAAGACGATAATGAAGTAATATTATTTATCAAGAAAAATAACGAGACCTCACAAAACATGTTAGCCATGTGGACAAATTCGTATTCGATGACGTACACATTAAAATTATTATTTGGCTATATTTGGTCAAATTCCCGATATTTCAAATCAAAAAATATCAAGTAAAAAATCAAGTTTCATACCGCATGGATTAACAGAATTAAAAGTCATAATGAATGTACAAGATTTAAAATCAAATCTCCATACATAATCTGAATAATAAAACCACCTGTTATGTATATTACATAAGGCAAACCAGGTGTAACCCATACATCAGATTTGTGACAAAATAATGTGTTTTCTGCATGTTTTGGTGAAAAATCGAGACGTCGTTTACCATCAGTTATTTGTTCAATGCAAAAACTATGTTTCGGATTTTTTGTTCTATATCCTATAAACATTGCAAGTATTTTTTTCAAGTTAGATTCGTCAATACCATTGAAAATATCATTACCTCGAATCATTGATACCACATTTCTACCCAAGTTGATAAAAAGCGGAATTACAGTAAGAATTGAAGCATTTTCAAGTGTTGTGAAAGGCGATATTTGAGATTGAACCATGCTAGACATAGGTGCAAGTCCTGCAAGAACTATCAGACATAATGCATCTGCGCCTCCAAAGATTCCAAATCTCCACAATATCAAAGCAATTGGAGCTACAATGAGTGACAATCCAATAGTTTTAAGGACAGGCCAAAAGTCAGAGCTTGCAAACAACAGTAATACCACTACACATGAAAAAATAATCCACAATTTATCATTAATTTCCCTCTTTTTGAGATCAAGTAAAGAAGCCAACCCAAGCATCACCATGGCTGCCAAAATTCTTACAATTCCAACATCAAGAATTCCTTCTAACATATGATCTCCTCTCCTTGTATATGATTTTTCGAACCCATTTCCAAAATTGGAAGACCACTCTTATATCCAAGAGATCGAGAAAAAAATGCATGAAATTTTTTCCATCTTTTCATAATCCAAAAACTCGAGGATATACAACATACTATGTAATTGTTCTTGTCATAGTAACAGGTGTGGTAGTTTTGACCACATTTCAGATAATACATCAAAACATCATCCAAAATTCGATGACCTTCTTTGAAGGATATTTTTCATTATTTATGTTAATTCGTAACGAGAAGGCAGGCAATGGATTTTTAAGACATGTAACGTATGTCAAATCTCTCACAACATCCTAATTTTCCCTCACATGAGATACTTTTTCTTTCAGTTCAGCAATCATTTCAGATAGATTAAATTTTTCAGACATTTCTTCGAACATGTCTAGTTTCTTAAAAATCAATATCCCAATTCCTACAACCACTGGTATAACTAACATAAGCGAATCAATGCCACCTAATATGGATAAATTATTTTTTGGCATATTCGCAGATGTACTGGTTGCAAGTGGTGCATTAATGGTTACATCTTTTGAAGACGTAACAACTGTATACAACCCGCCTGAGACACTTGCACTTATGTGAACAGGGCCGGGACTGTTAGCTATGAAAGATACCTTTGCTTTACCATTAGAATCAGTATTAGAGTCCATATTCTGAATTGTTGCACCATCCACTTTCCACTCAACTTTAAGGCCTTTTAGTGGAACTTGTTTGTATGTAGCAGTTATTTCAGATGACATGGAAATACCAGACTCTCCAAAATCAGACGATTGGATATTTACATCTGGTGTACTACTTATCACATTGACTTTAAATTTTGACAAAGGACTTTCATTTGCAATGAGCGCA
>CAZDTF010000163.1:0-3215 GCA_964508325.1 uncultured Nitrosopumilaceae archaeon
CATATGAAAAAGACCATGGAATGGTAATTGCAAAATACCTAGGCTAGATTTGATTTCATCATTATCTTCACTGGCTTCCAGCTTTTGCGCACAAATTTTGGTATTTCATGATGATCCAACATCCATTTCTTAATGAACTTCATAGTTTTAGAATCAGATGGATATCCACTTCCTAGATCATATTTTTTTCGGAGTTTTTCTATTGCCATATCTCTATTTACTTTTGCCACAATTGAAGCTGCAGAAACAATAACAAATCTACTATCCGCATGATGCCTTGAATAAATTTTGCCAGAATTGGCAAGCTTTGAAATTTCTTTACCAAATCTAGATGGGTTTACATCACATGAATCAACATAGGAAGAACCTGGTCTAAGTTTCGAAATTACTTTGGCCATATATTTTGCTTCCAAGTGGTTTAGTTGATTCTTTCGAACACTTTGATCTATTATTTTAGGAGAAATTCTTGCAATATAATAGTCGTCAACTATGGCAATGATTTTTTTGTAGAGCATTTCTCTTGCAATAGGACTTAGTTGTTTAGAGTCTTTAACTCCAATTTCTGATAGGTGTTTTATCTTTGTGCGTTCAACACAAACCCCTGCAATGACAAGAGGTCCTAATACTGAACCCCTTCCTGCATCATCTACACCACAAATTATCATTTGTGTTTTTGTTGCGCTAGATGTATTAAATCATTTTAGAATAGCATTGGTGAAATAGAATTGGAAATTGAGGACCTTGTAGAAACTATAGAAGGAAAGACAAAACTTCTTGTTCCCAAAGATTCACTTGGTGTAAGCGCCCCTCCAAAACAACCTGCTTTTTTTAATCCTCGAGCAAGGATAAGTAGAGATTTTTCTATTATTGCATATTCAACCTTTTTACAAAATTTTAAGGGACCAAAAATTTTTCTTGACTCTCTTGCAGGTATTGGTGCTCGCAGTATTAGAGTTGCAAATGAAATTGAATCAATTGAACAAGTTTTTGTCAATGATGTAAATCCAAGCGCTATCGAAATTGCCGTGAAAGCGGCAAAGTTAAATAATGTTACAAGTTGCGATTTTTCAGAAAATGAAGCATGCAGATTTCTAAGCTTGCATTCTAAAAGAGATACTCGAGGGGCAATTGTAGATATTGACCCTTTTGGTTCTCCGACTAGGTTTCTTGATTGTGGTATCCGTGCGACGTCTCACGGAGGTCTTCTTTCAATTACTGCTACTGATCTTCCCGTTTTACATGGATTATATCAAGATGCATGTAAGAGAAAGTATTATGGAGTTCCTGTAAAAACAGAGTATGGAAATGAAATTGCGATACGGTTGATTCTTGGTTGCATTCATCTCGTAGCAGGTAGGCTAGATGTTCAAATCGTTCCGCTTTTTGTCCAAACCAATATGCATTACTACAAAGTCTATGTCAAGGTGTTAGTAAGAACAAATTCTCAAGAAAATATGGGTTATATTGTTCACTGCAAGAGCTGTGGTAATAGAAAAGTTCAAAATGAAAAAGGAATTTCATGTGAAATTTGTAGTACAAAATTAGATTCTGCTGGACCACTTTGGATAGGTAATCTATATGACAAGGAATTTGTGAATCAAATGATAGAAGAGCAAAAAAAATTCCTAGTTGACAAGTCTTGTGAGAAAACATTACTCAAGTGTCAGAATGAAATCGGTATGCCAGCTACATATTTTACTCTTGATGAAATAGCCAGAAAAAAGCAATGTGCACCCATTTCCCTATTAAACATGATAGAAAAGCTTCAAAAAGAGGGATTCAAGGTTAGCCAAACTTCTCTAGATCCTTCAGGATTTAGGACAGATGCAAGAATAGACAAAATATTACAAATTTTTTAAAATTAAGATAGGTATCCAAGGCAGATAAAGTAGAGCTCACTGCTTGTTTTTCTGCTTGCCTTCGGTTTTCGTAGTTGCACTTTGGTAAATTTCTTTTTGATATAATCTCGAAATTCGTTGGAATATTCTCCATCAAATACTTTAAACAATGCATTTCCTTTGTAAGCCAATACATGATCCATTATTTTAGTTGCAGAATAGTTTAGTGCAATCTGTCTGGCATGATCAACTGCCCATGTTCCACTTACTTGTGGAGATAAATCACAGATTACCGCATTTACTTTTCTGCCAAAATACGAAAAAACTTCCTCAACAATTGATTCATCTTCAATGTTTCCCCTCATCATGCGCACGTTTGGAATTTCTTCCACATAAGCGGTATCTATTCCCATCACTTTGCCTTTATTTCCCGCAAGCTCGGTTGCAACTTGTGTCCATCCACCTGGCGAACATCCAAGATCAAGAACATAAAAACCTGGACCTATTATCCTGTATGATTTGTTTAATTCTTTCAATTTGTATGCTGCTCTACTTCTATACCCTTCTTGATGAGCTAACTTTCTGTAAAAATCTCGTCGCGCGTCTATTAGTTTCATTTCTTGGTCTTTTTGATATTAGTCAATTCGGTTATAACCCATTGTTCAATTAATGGACAAGTTCTTGGGCTAATTTCTCCCTCTAGTGTACATTTTTGTTCAACTGGACAGATTAAACAGGGAGCGGCTTCAATTGATTGCGTGCCGACTGGCGCATGTGCAATTTTCAGTTTGTATGTCCAACGACCATTTTCTAAAACCTTTTCGCGTTTTATAATATGTTGTCTTTCAAGCTTGAGAGCCAGCCTTGAACCATCTCGGCTAGTTAGTTTCATCTTTTTCCACAGATCACTTTGAAATATCCCTTCATCGCCACTTTTTGCTACAGTATTACAAACAGTTGTAGTGAGTTTTTCCATATTCAATCCTTCAATCTCAAAGTTTTCTAACTCCTTATCTGAAATTTCTTCAAATTCATCTACTTCGGGTTCTTTTTTGGCTACTATTTTCTTTTCAGCTAAACGCTTCTTGTCAGCTAATTTTTTCTTTTCAATGGGTTTTTTTTCCGCTGTTTTTTTTTTTTCCCCCTTTATTGGGGTGTTTGGCGCTTTAACGGGCTGGTTGGTTTAAATTTACATCTTCATTGTTCGCAACTTTCCCGACGGCGGAGGCGTCTATTCCGCGGCGCGGGAGCAAAGCCGCGTTCTGGCGGTGCTCGGTTCGCTGTTGCTGCTGGCCGACTTCATCGTAACGGCCGCGATGAGCTGCTGGGATGCGATGCTCTATTTCGGCGTGCCCAAGGAATATCTCCGCTTCGCCA